>NZ_JAFCSZ010000005.1:0-246518 GCF_049895765.1 Caulobacter sp. DWR1-3-2b1 | reverse complement strand
CTTCCACTTGGCGACGGTCTTGGGGTTGATCCCATGACGCTTCGCCAGGCCCCTCAGGCTCTCTTGACTATGCTGTATCGCTCGACGGACCGCCGCTGTCGTTGTGGCGCTCCCGTGGTCTACCTGCCCCATAGCGCATCCTTCCAACCATCGGAAAATAGTGCACCATCAAAGTCCGGGACCAAACAGGTAACGACCATTTCGAACTTCGCGGCGGAGCGGATACGCTAAAAGGCGGCGCGGGGGACGACGTCTTCCTCGGCAGCGCGGACGGCGAGCTGTTCTTCGGCGAGGACGGCGCTGATATCGTCAGGGGCTATGGCGGCGATGATCAGGCGTCGGGCGGAAACGGCGCCGACGACTTGGAGGGCGGCAAAGGCTCGGATACGCTGGACGGCGGCGCCGGCGACGACACACTGGTTCTGCAGTGCTACGGGTCGGACCCATCGGACATCGATGTTCTGCGCGGCGGAAGTGGCGCCGACCTGTTCGTCTTCAACACTTACGTGAAGGCGCCGGGCACCACGAACAACCTGCTTAGCATTGACCGGATCGCTGACTTCTCCCGGGCTGAAGGCGACAAGATCGCTCTCAGCGGCGGAGGGGGAGATGGGGACAACATACCGGGCAAGGCAGTTTGGGGCGGTGAAGTTCGGAACGGCTTCAGCCTGACCTTGGGGCAATCGCTCGGCGATGGCCATCGCGCAGGCTTCGCTGGGATTTTCACCTGGACGACAGCGCCGGTCACCTATCTCATCATCGACACTGATGGCGACGGCCTGCTGGGTGGCGCCGACGAAATTCTTGCGTTTGACGGGGCTCCGTCAATCGGTCGTGACGATCTGGTCGCGTCCCCCGGGCTGTATGATCCCTACGTCGTGAACACGTCTTTGGCCGATGGGACCTGGACCGGCACTGCCGCGGGCGATCATTTCGTTGGGGGAAGCGGCCCGGAGTCGGCGTCGGGCCTTGACGGCGACGATACACTGAACGGCGGGGGCGGCGCCGACTCTCTTATGGGCGGATCTGGAAACGACCGACTTTACGGCGAGGCCGGCGCCGACCGTCTTGAAGGCGGGGCGGGCGACGACCTGCTCTGGGACAACATGTATTCGGCGGACGGCGGCGGCAATCTGCTGCTGGGCGGGGCCGGAAACGATCAACTGCTCGGAGGCTCGCACGATACGCTCGAGGGCGGCGACGGCAACGACATTCTCGACACGGACGTCCATTTCGGATCGGGGGGAAATCTCCTGCTCGGCGGAGCGGGCGACGATGACCTCACCGGGATGTCTTCGACGCTCGACGGCGGCGCTGGCAATGACGTTTTCGACGTGCGCGGCAACTCAAACGTTGTTCGAGGAGGGGCCGGGGCCGACACATTCATCCTGAACGGGTTGGAGGGATCGTATGCCCAGCAGAGTGCGTTCCAAGACTTCACTGCATCGGATGGAGACAAAATCTCCCTTCCGTTCACCATTCTATACCCAGGATACTATATCATTGCTGGGTCCATCGATAATCCGACATTTGCGCTCGCGCTGAATAGTACAATTTCGCTTAGCGGCGGTTATGGTCCCGGATTTCAGCATATATGGTCTTGGAGCAATGTTGGAAATTCGTATCTCATAATTGACCGTGATAATAACAATAAGCTGGATGCGGCAGACTTTGTAGCCAAGTTCACTGGATCGGTTATTTTCACAAGCGACATGTTCGTTGCGAACACGATGGCGAAGGTCGGAACTGCGACCAACGCTTCCGAGGTCATAAACGGTGGGGCGGCGAACGAAGAACTCTTCGGGCTCGGCGGGAACGACACCATCAATGGCGGCGCTGGCGCGGACATCCTGCACGGCAATCAAGGCGCCGACCTGATCGCCGGTGACTTGGGCGCAGATCTCATTCGCGGTGGGCCGGGCGCCGATACGATCCAGGGCGGGGACGGCGATGACTTCCTTCATGGCGGTCAGGGCGACGATCTGCTCGAAGGTGGGGAGGGGAACGACCTCATCTGGTCGGACACCGTTACCTACTATGGCTCTGATCCCGATTTGCCGGGGGCGGCCAACATTCTTCGCGGCGGCGCCGGCAATGACGGCCTCATGACCGTTAGCGCCGGCGACAGCGCCTACGGTGGAACGGGTGACGACCAGCTGTTCGGGCCGGGAAAGCTGTATGGCGAAACCGGCGCGGACTATCTCTCCGGCGGCAACCTTGGCTCCACATTGGATGGAGGCGATGGAAACGACCGCATCTTCGTCAGCGGGGGTTCCAACCTCTTGGTCGGCGGTGAAGGCGCGGACGAAATCGTCGGGGCTTCAGGCTCGGACACGGTGGACGCCGGTGCTGGGAACGACAGCGCCGACGGCGGTGGTGGCGGCGACTTCATTCAGGGTTTGGCGGGCAACGACACGCTGACCGGCGGTTCCGGCCTGGACACTCTCTGGGGCGGCGATGGCAATGACACCATCCTCGGAGGCGACGACTTCGACCAGATCAACGGCAATGTCGGCGACGACACAGCCCGTGGCGGCGAGGGCGGCGACTGGGTCGTGGGCGGAAAGGACAACGACCTGCTCTACGGCGAAAACGGCGCCGACGTTGTCTATGGTAACCTCGGCAACGACACCTGCTACGGAGGCGAGGGCGCTGACTGGGTGCGGGGCGGGCAGGCTGATGACGTCATCGACGGCGGGGCCGGCAATGACTGGATGGCCGGTGACCGGGGCAATGACACGGTAACGGGCGGCGCCGGCGCCGATACCTTCTACTTCTTCGCCGGGGCGGCCTTTGATCGGGTGACCGACCCCTCGGCGGCGGCGGGGGATCGGGTGCTGCTCGATGCGGGACAGGCCTACACCCTCAGCTACACCGGTGAGGGCGTGGTCATCAGTCTCGGCGTCGGGGATCAAATGATCCTTGTCGGTATCACCGAGGCGACCTTGGGCGCCTGGCTATTCGTCTAGGCGCGAGGCGGCGTCAGCCGCCTCGCTTCGGCTTCGAGCCTATTTCGGCGTCGGCGGCGGCATGTCGGGCGTGGAGCCCGGCAGGTTCGAGCCGGGTTCCGGCGACACGCTCGAGCCGGGCTGGATCGGTGGCGTGGCCGGCATTGACGAAGATGGGTTGACCATCATGTCCGTCGAGGTGCTGGCCTTGGCGTCGCCTGATAGCGTACCGGTCGGCATCGGCGCAGTGGCTGAAGTATCTACGGCGGCGCCGGTCGAGGCGGCGGCGGAGTCTTGCCACCAGTCCTTGCTGGCCCGGGTCTTGGCCGAGGCGTTGGAATAGGCCTTGAGCTGGCCGTACGGGATCGGCGCCTTGGGGCCGATCATCGTGTTGCGCTTGGCGGTGGTCTGGGCCGAAGCCGAGGCGGCGATGGCCAAGGTCAAGGCGGCCCCGGTTGCGATGGTCTTGATGAACATGGCGCGGTTCCTGTGCTGAACCCCGACCCCGGCAGGACAACTCCCCCGCTGCGGATCGGTTCACAGGTCGGCGGCTTGAGCCTCGTTGAGTTTCGCCAGCGCTTCCAGCATCCGGGCGCGTCCGGCTTCATAGACCGCGTACTCGATAGCGAAGGCCTCGCGGTGGTGCTCGCGCCATTCGGGAAAGTCAGCCGTGGGGTCGCCGCCGCGGTGCGGGTCGTCGGCGCGGTTGATGTGCAGCGTGGCGATCGGCGGGGTGAAGCCCAGGGCGGCGGTCAGGACCCGGACCGAGTTCTGGTAGTCCTCCATGATCCCCACGGCGACATAGTCGCGATCAAAGGCGATGGAGGGATCTTCAGCCGAGACCGGCCATGCCAGCTGGCCCAGGAACGAGAACGCATCCTCGCCTTGAGCCATCCCGTCGGCGCGGCGCGCGAACCAGTCGGCGAAGGTGGGATTGTCGTCGAGCGCCGGCACGGCCACGCCCATACGCTGCTGGAAGTGCAGGTAGCGCCATTGCGAGATGAACCGCGCAAACGGCTCGCGCAAGAAGGTCGTGAACTGGCGGGCGTCCGGATAATAGTCGAGGGCTCCTACGCCGCGCAGACGGTTGAAGTGGCCTTGGACGCACTGGCCCGCGCCAAGCTCGAACCGCTCGGGCGGCCTCGCCTTGGTGACCGCGATAATGCAGGAACAGGCGGTGGCTTCCGAACCAGTCAGTCAGGGTGGATCTGAGGCTGGTGCCCGCCGTCTTGGGGATGTGCAGGGACACGATCGGCAGGTTCGGATCGTATGAGCGCATGGTTCCCTATGGACCAGTCGCAAGGTTTACGGTCAAGATCGCAAGGCCATGGCCGTATCGGGGAACTGAGCCTAATTTGATCCGCTTGAAGGCTGAAGCTTAAGCGCGGTCCAGCCGCTCGCATCCAAGCCCGTGTGGAGCCCTTAAATGCCCAAAGCCCTCGCCGAAAAGCCGGATGTCCTGCTGTCGCATGAGATGCTCATGCCGCTGCAACCGCTGCTGGAGAGCGCCTATACGGTGCACCGGCTGTGGGACTATCCCGATCATCTGGCCTTTCTGGACGGCCCTGGGCGCGGCGTGCGGGCCATCGTCCATGCCGGCGAGATGAGCCTGGCGCGCGACATGCTGTCGGAGATGCCAAGGCTTGGCCTGATCGCCTGTGTCAGCGTCGGCTATGACGGCGTCGACGTGCCCTGGTGCAAGGCGCACAGCATCTCGGTGACCCACTCCACGGGCCTTAACGCCGGCGATGTGGCCGACCATGCGGTGGGCCTGATGCTGGCGGCCTGGCGCGGCATCGTCGAGGGCGACCACCGCTTGCGGGCTGGTCGCTGGACTCACGCTGAGCGCATGTCGCCCCGCCACGGCCTGCGGGGTCGAAAGGTCGGCATTGTCGGCCTTGGCCATATCGGCGAGGCGGTGGCCCGGCGGGTCGAAGCCTTCGAGATGAAGGTCGCCTGGTGGGCGCCGCGCGCCAAGGAGACCGAGCGACCGCGCGCCGAAAGCCTGCTGGCTCTGGCCCGCGACAGCGACGTTCTGGTGGTCTGCGCCCGTCCCGACGCCTTCAACCGGCACATGATCTCGAAGGCCGTGATCGAGGCCCTGGGGCCGCAGGGCCTGCTGGTCAATGTGGCCCGCGGCTCGCTGGTCGATGAAGACGCCCTGATCGAGGCCCTCAAGGCCGGAACGCTTGGCATGGCCGCTCTGGACGTGTTCGAGCAGGAGCCCGCCAAGCCGGCGCGCTGGGTCGACGTGCCCCACACCGTGCTGACGCCGCACACCGCGGGGGCTACGCTCGACAGTATTCCGGCCATGGTCAATCTGACGCTCGAGAACCTGCGCTGCTATTTCAACGGCGAGCCTCTGGCCAGCCCGGTCGGGGGCTAGGTTTCGGGAAAGGGCGCGGCGAACGGCTCGGGCTCAAGGCGCAGGCCGTTCACCAGCAGGCTGACCGTGCGATAGAAGCCGGCCAGCATCATCAGCTCGATCCGCGCCTCTTCCGAGAAGGCGCCAGATAGTCGCGCCCAGAGATCGCCGTCGATGTCGGCGCGGGCGTTGACCGCATCGCAGAAGCTGATCAGCAACGCCTCATGCGGCGACCAGCAGTCGGCGATCCCCGGCGCAGCGGTGGCGGCCAGCCGTGTCGCATCCAGGCCGGCGGCCTTGGCGAAGATCGCTGCGTGCACGCCCCATTCATAGGCCGCGCCATTGAGGGCGCAGATGCGGTGGATGACGATCTCGCGGTCGGTGAGGCTCAGATGGCCGGGATCGAGCAGGCCCGCACCGGTGAAACGAGCGAACAGGCGCTCGTCCCGCGCCAGGGTGCGAAACAGCGACAACGGCTGGTCGCCGGGCGTCTTCAGGTGGTCCAGCGTTTTCTGGACCGTGGCGGGGTAGGGCGGCTGTGCGGGCGCGATGCGGGCGGACATGGCTGGCTCCTTCTGCTACAAAATCTGTATCATGCCAAAACCGCCAGTTGCTACAAGTTTTGAAGCGCCGTTGCCAGGCAAGCCTGTGCGCGGTTCGACGACGGGTCGGCCGGTCATGGCTGTGCTCGATCTGGTGGGCCGGCGCGGTGCCTTGCGGATCGTCTGGGAGCTGCGCGAGGGCGCTGTCCTGACCTTTCGCGCGCTACAAGCGGCGGCGCAGTTGCCGCCCGGCACGCTGAACGCCCGCCTGGCCGAATTGCGGGCCGCCGACGTGGTGTCGGCGGAAGCCGGCTATCGCCTGACGCCACGGGGGGGCGCCTTGATCGAGGCGCTTGCGCCTCTCATGACTTGGTCGCAGGCTTGGGCGGATGATCTGGCGCTAGAGCATTTCCCGATAAGTGTGAAACGGTTATCGGATCGAGAAATGCTCTAAACTTTTGATTTAAAGCTCTTTTCGCCCGACCCTGATGAAGCCATCAGGTCGGAAAGGGCTTTAGGAGATTGATGATGGCCAAGGTGCTGGGTCTGGGCGGGATATTCTTCAAGGCGGCCGATCCCGTCGCCGTGCGCGAGTGGTATGCTAGAGTGCTGGGCTTCGAGGTCCACGACTGGGGCGGGGCGATGTTCGATCATCCGAAGATCGGTGGGACGAACTGGTCGCCATTCAAGGCCGACACGACCTATTTCGAGCCCTCGACCGCAGCGTTCATGATCAATTTCATCGTCGAGGATATCGACGGGGTGCTGACCAAGGCCTCGGCGGAAGGTGTCGAACCCACCGGCCGGCAGGACGACGAGATGGGGCGATTTGCCTGGCTTATCGATCCGGACGGGGTCAAGATCGAGCTCTGGGAGCCGCCAGAAGCCGCCGCCGAGGCATAGTTTGCCGCATGGCACCGTGGCGTTAGCGCTCAAATTCAGCTTGCCAAATCGGACATAAAGATATCTTTATGTCCTTATGAAACTATCGGCCGAACAGGTTGTCGAGGTGCTGCGCGCGGCGGGGGAGTCGACGCGTCTGCGCCTGCTCGCCTTGCTGGCCAGCGAGGAGCTTTCGGTCCTCGAGCTGTGCCAGATCCTGGATCAGAGCCAGCCCCGCGTGTCGCGCCATCTGAAGCTGCTGGCCGAGGCCGGGCTTGTGGAGCGTTTCCCTGATGGGGCGTGGGTCTTCTACCGCCTGGCCAGCAAGTCGCCCGGCCGCCATCTGGTCGGCCAGGCCCTGGACCTGATCGACGACGCTGACCCGGCGGTTCATGCCGACGCCGAAAAGCTGGCCACGGTGCGGGCCGAGCGCTCGACCGGCGCCCAGGCCTATTTCGCCCGCAACGCCGCCCGCTGGAACGAGATCCGCTCGCTCTATGTCGACGAGGCCGAGGTCGAGGCGGCGATCCTGCGCGCGGCGGGCGAGGGGCCTTTCGACGAGATGGTCGATCTGGGCGCTGGCGCGGGGCGTATGCTGACCCTGCTGGGCCAGCGGGCCAGCGCCGCCCTGGGTCTGGATCTGTCGCAGCAGATGCTCAACATCGCCCGCGACGAGGTGTCCAAAGCGGGTCTGGCGCAGTGCGAGCTTCGTCACGGCGACATCTTCGCCACCGGCCTGCCGGGCGGCTGCGCCGATCTGGTCACCGTCCACCAGGTCTTGCACTATCTTGGCGACCCGGCCGCCGCTGTGGCCGAGGCCGCGCGGCTGGTGGCCCAGGGCGGCCTGCTGCTGATCGCCGACTTCGCCCCGCACGACCACGAGTTCCTGCGCGAAGCCCACCAGCATCGCCGCCTGGGTTTCGAAGACGCCGAAATCATTCCCTGGCTCGAGGCCGCTGGCCTGAGCCTGGAAAACAACATAGCCCTGCCGCCGTCTTCGGCTGAGGGGCTGACCGTCAAGATCTGGACAGCCCGCCGTCCAGCCGCTGCTTCCGCGCAAAGGAGCGCCGCATGACCCTTCCTCCAACGCGTCTTGGCCCGCGCCGCGTGATCGGCCCCGTGGCCCGCGCCGGCGAGCGCGGCCAGAGCCAGGCTGGCGGCCGTCCGCGCGTTTCGTTCGAGTTCTTCCCGCCCAAGACCCCGGCCATGGAAGAGAGCCTGTGGCAGGCCATCACCCGGCTCGCCCCGCTGGATCCGGCCTTCGTCTCGGTGACCTATGGCGCCGGTGGCACAACGCGCGAGCGCACGCACCGCACGGTCAAGCGCATTCTGGACGAGACCAGCCTGAAGCCGGCCGCCCACCTGACCTGCGTCGGCGCCAGCCGCGAGGAAGTGGACGAGGTCATCCGCGAATACTGGGAGACGGGCGTTCGCCACATCGTTTCCTTGCGCGGCGATCCTCCGCCCACAGAAGGCGGCATCGGCGGCGTCTATGTGCCCCGCGAGGATGGTTACGCCAACGCCACGGAACTGACCCATGCCGTGCGCGGTGTCGCGCCGTTCGAGGTGCTGGTCGGCGTCTATCCCGAGAAGCATCCCGAGAGCCCGTCGCTAGAGCATGACATCGACGTGTTGAAGGCCAAGGTCGACGCCGGGGCGACGCTGGCGATCAGCCAGTTCTTCTTTGATATCGACGCCTTCCTGCGGTTTAACGACAAGGTTCGCGCCGCCGGGATCACCATCCCTATCGTGCCGGGCGTGATGCCGGTGACCAATTTCAACGGTCTGAAAAAGATGTCCCAGGCCTGCCAGACGGCGGTGCCGACCTGGCTGGCGAACCTGTTCGAGGGTCTGGACAACGACGCCGAGACCCGCCGCCTGATCGCCTGCTCGGTCGCGTCCGAGATGTGCGCCAAGCTTCAGGAGCAGGGGTTCGAGGACTTCCACTTCTACACCCTGAACCGGGCCGATCTGGTCTATGCGATCTGCCGCGTGCTGGGCGTGCGCGAGCGGGAAACGGCGTCTGCGGAGGTTGCGGCATGAAGATCCTGGCCCTGATCCTTTGCGGCGTGCTTTCGCTGGCAAGCGTCAATGTCGCGCGCGCCGATGACGGGCCGCCTGCTGCTTGGACCAAACCGAGCAAACCCTATCGGGTGGTCGGCAACGTCTATTATGTCGGCTCCGAGGGGCTTTCGTCCTACCTGATCACCTCGTCGGCCGGACACGTGCTGCTCGACGCCGGCATGTCGGCAGAGGGCGCCAAACTGGTCGAGAGCAACATCGTCGGGCTGGGCTTCAAGCTGGCGGACGTGAAGATCCTGATCAACAGCCACGCGCACTTCGATCACGCCGGCGGTCTGGCCCAGATGAAGGCCGGCACCGGCGCCAGGCTCTACGCCTCGTCACAGGACAAGCCAGCCCTGGAGAAGGGGCGTCACTTCGGCGACAATGAGAACGGCCTGACGCCTTTCCCGGCCGTGAAGGTGGATCGCACCATCCGCGACGGCCAGAAGATCAAGCTGGGCGAGGCCACCCTGACGGCCCATCTAACTCCTGGCCACACCATCGGCGGGACCACTTGGACCCTGTCGACGACCGAGCGCGGGCGCCCGCTGAACGTGGTGTTCTTCAACTCGGTCTCGGTGGCCGGTAACGCTCTGATCGGCAACAAGACCTATCCCAGGAACGTGTCGGACTACCGCGCCACCTTCGCCAAGCTGAAGGCGATGCCGGCTGATGTCTTCCTGCCGGTGCATCCGGAGCAGGGGGATCTGCTGGCCAAGCGCCAGCGGGTGCTGCGCGGCGACAACGGCGCTTTCATCGATCCGACCGAGCTGGGCCGTTTCGTCGCCAAGTCCGAGGCGGCGTTCGACAAGGAGTTGGCGCGCCAGCAGGAAGCAGCCAAATGACCGATCTTTCCACTCGTGCTGGCCGCATCGTGGCCCTGAAGGTCGCCGCCAAAGAGCGCGTACTGATCCTCGACGGCTCCTGGGGCGTGATGTTCCAGAAGAAGAAGCTGGCCGAAGCCGACTACCGCGCCGAGCGCTTCGCCGACTATGACGGCCAGATGAAGGGCAATAACGACGTCCTGTGCCTGACGCGGCCCGACTTGGTGGCGGAACTGCACGACGCCTATTTCGCCGCCGGCGCGGACATTTCCGAGACCAACACCTTTTCCGGCACCACCATCGCCCAGGCCGACTATCGCCTCGGCGAGCAGGACGTCTGGGACATCAATTACGAAGGCGCCCGCATTGGCCGCGAGGTCGCCGACCGCTGGCTGGCCGAACACCCGGAAAAGCCACGCTTCATCGCTGGCTCGATCGGGCCGCTGAACGTGATGCTGTCGATGTCGTCGGACGTCAACGATCCCGGCGCGCGCAAGGTGACCTTCGACCAGGTCTATGAGGCCTATCGCCAGCAGGTCTCGGCCCTGTACGAGGGCGGGGTCGATCTGTTCCTGATCGAGACCATTACCGACACGCTGAACTGCAAGGCCGCGATCAAGGCCATCCTCGACCTGCGCGACGAGGGCCATGAGGAGCTGCCGATCTGGATCAGCGGCACCATCACCGACCGCTCGGGCCGCACCCTGTCTGGCCAGACGGCAGAAGCCTTCTGGAACTCGGTCAAGCACTGCAAGCCGTTCGCCGTGGGCTTCAACTGCGCCTTGGGCGCCGACCTGATGCGCCCGCACATCGCCGAGATGGCCCGCATCGCCGACACCCTGGTGGCGGCCTATCCCAATGCCGGCCTGCCCAACGCCATGGGTGAATATGACGAGGAGCCGCACCAGACCGGCCACGCCCTGCACGAATGGGCGTCCGATGGCCTGGTCAACATTCTCGGCGGCTGCTGCGGCACGACGCCCGACCACATCCGCCACGTCGCCGAAGCTGTTGCGGGCGTCACCCCGCGCGCCATCCCCGAGCGTCCCAAGGCCATGCGCCTGGCGGGCCTCGAGCCGTTCGAACTGGTGGGTTGAGATGACTGCCTGGGCTCCCGGACCTTTCGACAACGAAGAAGCCGCCGACTTCATCGAGGACCTGACCGAGGCGCCGGACTGGCGCACGGTGATCGCGCTGCTGGAGCATGTCTCAAGCGTCACGGGGTACCTTGAGGAACCCGAGGGCGAGATGGCCGTGGCCGCCGCCGGGATCGTCGCCTCGTGCGTGGGGGCGGGCTCAGTGCTGCCCGACACCCACGCCGACCTGAAGGCAGCGCTCGGCGCGCCGCCGGAAGGCTCCGCCAACCTGGCCCGCAAGGCCTTGGCCCGCATTGTTGGCCCGGCCTCCGAACTCGACGAAACCTGGCAGGAGGGCGAGGACCACGATGCATGGCTGACCCAGATCGCGGGGCTGCAATCCCTGTTGAACGGCCAATCATGAGACCAGTCTTCGTCAATATCGGTGAGCGCACCAACGTCACTGGCTCTGCCAAGTTCAAGAAGCTGGTCATCGAGGGCGACTATCCGGCCGCTCTGTCCGTCGCGCGCCAGCAGGTCGAGGCCGGCGCCCAGGTCATCGACGTCAACATGGACGAGGGCCTGCTCGACTCCAAGCTGGCCATGGTCACCTACCTGAACCTGATGGCCGCCGAGCCCGACATCGCCCGGGTGCCGGTGATGATCGACAGCTCCAAGTGGGAGGTGATCGAGGCTGGCCTGAAGTGCGTGCAGGGCAAGGCCATCGTCAACTCGATCTCCATGAAGGAGGGCGAGGAGAAGTTCATCGAACAGGCCAAGCTGTGCCTGCGCTACGGCGCGGCCGTGGTGGTGATGGCCTTCGACGAGCAGGGTCAGGCCGATACCGCCGCCCGCAAGATCGAGATTTGTGAGAAGGCCTATCGCATCCTGGTCGACAAGGTGGGCTTCCCGGCCGAAGACATCATCTTCGACCCCAACATCTTCGCCGTGGCGACCGGGATCGAGGAGCACGACAACTACGCCGTCGACTTCATCGAGGGCGCCCGCGAGATCAAGAAGCGCTGCCCCTACGCCCGGATCAGCGGCGGGGTGTCGAACGTCTCGTTCAGCTTCCGCGGCAACGAGCCGGTGCGCCGGGCCATCCACTCGGTGTTCCTGTACCACGCCATCGCGGCGGGTATGGACATGGGCATCGTCAACGCCGGCGATCTGCCGGTCTACGACACGCTGGACGCCGAACTGCGCGAGGCCGTCGAGGACGTGATCCTCAACCGTCCGCAGCGGACCAATGTCTCCAACACCGAGCGGCTGGTCGATCTGGCCCCGCGCTACAAGGGCGACAAGAGCCAGGTCCAGACCGCCAATCTGGAATGGCGCAAGGGGACTGTGGGCGAACGCATCACCCACGCCCTGGTCAACGGCATCACTGAATTTATCGACGTCGATACCGAAGAGGCCCGCCTGTCGGTCGAGCGGCCGCTGCACGTTATCGAGGGCCATCTGATGGATGGCATGAACGTGGTCGGCGACCTGTTCGGCTCGGGCAAGATGTTCCTGCCGCAGGTGGTGAAATCGGCCCGCGTGATGAAGCAGGCCGTGGCCTGGCTGGAGCCGTTCATGGAGGCCGAGAAGGCCGGCAAGCCTCGGGAGCAGGCCGGCCGCATCCTGATGGCGACGGTCAAGGGCGACGTCCACGACATCGGCAAGAACATCGTCGGCGTCGTGCTGCAGTGTAACAATTACGAGGTCATCGACCTGGGTGTGATGGTCCCGGCCGACCGCATCCTCGAAGAAGCCAAGAAGCACAAGGTCGACATGATCGGCTTGTCAGGCCTGATCACCCCGTCGCTGGACGAGATGGTGTTCGTGGCCGCCGAGATGGAGCGCCAGGGTTTCACCATTCCGCTGCTGATCGGCGGCGCCACCACCAGCCGCACCCATACGGCGGTCAAGATCGAACCGGCCTATCACAAGGGCTCGACCACCTATGTGCTGGACGCCAGCCGGGCCGTGGGCGTGGTCTCGGGCCTGCTGTCTGTCTCGGAACGCGACCGGTTACAGGCCGAGACGCGCACCGAATATGTCCGTATCCGCGAGCAGTATGCCCGGGGGCTGACGGCCAAGGCTCGCACGGGCATCGCCGAGGCGCGGCAGAAGAAGTTAGCCATCGACTGGGAAGGCTACACGCCACCCAAGCCGAGCTTCATCGGCGCGCGCACCTTCGAGCCGAGCCTCGCCGAGTTGGTCCCCTTCATCGACTGGTCGCCGTTCTTCGCCAGCTGGGAGCTGATCGGCCGTTTCCCGCAGATCCTGGAAGACGACGTGGTCGGCCAGGCCGCCACCGACCTCTATCGCGAAGCCCGCGAGATGCTCGACAAGGTCGTCGCCGAAAAGTGGTTTGGCGCCAAGGGCGTGATCGGCTTCTGGCCGGCCCAGGCGCAGGGCGACGACATCATTCTTTATACGGACGACACCCGCACCGTGGAGCTGTCGCGCCTGCACACCCTGCGGCAGCAGATGGACAAGGGGGCCGGCAAGACCAACGCCGCGCTGGCGGACTTCGTCGCGCCGCTGGGGCAGGGGGCGGACTATGTCGGCGGCTTCGCCGTCACCGCCGGCCATGGCGAGGACGAGATCGTCAAGCGCTTCAAGGACGCCGGCGACGACTACAGCGCCATCATGGCCTCGGCCCTGGCCGACCGTCTGGCCGAAGCCTTCGCCGAGTGGCTGCACTACAAGGCCCGCGTCGAGCTGTGGGGCTACGCCCCTGACGAGCCGGCCGACGCCGATGTGATGATCGCCGAAAAGTACCAGGGCATCCGCCCGGCTCCCGGCTATCCGGCCCAGCCCGACCACACCGAAAAGGGCACTCTGTTCAAGCTGCTGGACGCCGAGGCGGCCACTGGCATGATCCTGACCGAGAGCTACGCCATGAGCCCCGGCGCGGCGGTTAGCGGCCTCTATTTCAGCCACCCCAAGAGCCACTATTTCGGTGTTGGCAAGGTGGATCTGGATCAGGTCGAGGACTACGCGCGCCGCAAGGGCTGGGACCTAACCAAGGCCGAGAAATGGCTGTCGCCGATCTTGAACTATGATCCAGGCGCGAGGGCTCGCGAGGCGGCGGCTTAAGGCCCGGTTATGGCGAACTAGCCGAGCTGATCGCTTTAAGATTGACAATCTCGAGCCGCGTCTACCGAATGTACATCGGTATGGACTGGCTGGGGGCGGCTATGAGCCAATCGAAGGAAAAACCTAAAGTCTGGAGGAGCTTTGGGCTCTTCCTGTTGGCTGTCGCGGCAATTGTTTATGCTTGGCTGGCCGTCTTCGTTCTCTGGCTCGGCTACGACTATGCGACGACGTCGAGCATCCTGTTCACGTTGTTCTTTGCTGTGATGATCATTTCGAACGTTTCAAGCATTGTTGAAATCTTTCAAGAGCGCAGTCTTTTTGGCGGCATAGCCTTTTTGATCGGCGTGCTGCTGGCTATGGCGGCCTTGACCGGTGGTCTCGGCATTTTCTCCGCAGTCCATCGGCCGCTGCCCTCGGATCGCTTTGACATGGTTGCCGCCTTCTGGGGCGTCCTCGGCTGGCCCTCCGTCGCGTTGGTTGGCGCCATCGCCGCTATGGTTCCCGCTGTCGGAGCTTTGGTCGAAGTTTGCGTCAGGTGGGCTGTTGCGCAGGGCGTATTCGGAAATGCGCTGGGCACTCTGCTGGCCACGGCGCTGACGACGCTCGTCTTCCGAAAGCGCATTGTCGGCAGCCTTGGCACGCCAACGGCCTAGCTACGCCATGGCAGGTTGACCTCCAAACCAAAACCCGCAAGGGTTGCTTGCTCGCGACAGTTGCGGGCGGGGGCTTAGGGGATTTTCATGGATGGCGCTCAATCGCCCGTGAAGGGCGAGACGCTGACGTTTGGCCACACGATCAAGCCGGGGGCGTTCATCGGCCTTAGCCTGAAAAACGGCTTGCTCAATATCATCACCCTGACGCTGTACCGGTTCTGGGGGAAGACCGAGGTGCGCCGCCGGGTCTGGTCGCACATCACCCTGAACAACGAGCCCTTCGAGTATACCGGCAAGGGTGGGGAGCTGTTCCGTGGCTTCCTGATCGCGCTGTTGGTGCTGGGCGTGCCCTATCTGGCGCTGATCCTGGCGATCCAGTTCGTCAGCCCGATGTTCACCCTGCTGATGCTGCCGCTCTATATCGCGATCATCGTACTGATCGGCGCGGCGATCTTCATGACCTATCGCTACATGGCCAGCCGTACGGTGTGGCGCGGTGTGCGGTTCCAATTGCAGGGTTCGGCCAGCAAGTTCGGCTGGTCCTATCTTGGCTATACGTTGCTCGTCATGATCACCCTGGGCTGGTACGCGCCGGCCATGTCGATGCGGATCGCCGAGAAGCTGTGGGGCGGGATGTCGTATGGCGATCAGAAGCTGCGCTGGGAGCGTTCGCGCAAGGAGGGCCTCTATGGGCCGTTCGCTCTTGCTTGGGTCGCTGGCATGGCCGGCTACGGGGTGCTTATCGCCGCCATTATGCCTGCTGTGATGAACTCTATGCAGAGCGGAACCGAGCCCGGTGCTACCTTGTTTGTGAAAATCTACGGCTATGCGCTGCTCTATACCCTGTTCCTTGTGGTCGCCACCGCGCCCTATCACGCGGCCGTAATGCGAACCATCGCTGGTTCGATCCGCTTGGGCGACGCCAAGTTTGGAATTGATATCAAAGCCGCCCCCCTGATTGGCCTGACCTTGACCAATGTGCTGATCATGCTCTTGACCTTAGGCTTCCTGACCCCGGTCGTAATGGCCCGCACTGCCAAGTTCATGATCTCCAGGCTGTCCAGCGCCGGCGAAGCGCCCTTGGCGGACGCGCTGCAAGCCTCGCGCGGGCCGAAGACGGGCGAAGGCCTGGCCGACGCCTTCGACGTCTCGCCGTTCTGACGTGGAAGGCCTGCTCTACGACGGCTTAACGTCACGCGCATGGCGGGTCGAGATCGGTCTGCAGGCGGGCAGGGTGACCGCGCAGGCGCTGGACGATCCTCACGTCGGGATCGACTGGCCACTGGAGGAGGTGCGAGAGGCAGCGCACGCCGCGGGCCGCTATCGCCTGACGCGTGGTGACGACGACGCGCGGCTGGTCGTCGAAATCCAGCCGTGGCGGGCTTTTTCCGGCCGGTCAGCGAACGCGATTGCGCGACGCGGACGCGGAACCGAATGGGGGCTTATCGCTGGACTGGTCGGGGCAGGCGCCACCTTGGCCGCGGTCGTCTTCGTCGGCGTTCCCCGTGCGGCTGGCCCACTGGCCGCCTGGACCCCGCCGGCTCTGGAGGCCCGGTTCGGCTCAAACATGGAGGCCCAGTTCAAGGTCGCGTTCCGGCCCTGCAAGGGTGACCCGAGCGGGGCGGCGATCCTGTCGGATCTGGGCGATCGCTTAGCTGAAGGCTCAACCTCGGCGTTCGACATCAGGGTCCAGGCGGTGCGGGCGCCGTTCGTCAACGCCTTCGCCCTGCCGGGGGGCGCGATCCTGGTCACCGACGACCTGATCGCCCAAGCTCGCACGTCAGACGAGCTGGCGGCGGTCATCGCCCACGAAATCGCTCACGTCGAGCGTCGGCACGCCATGCAGGCGGCCTGGCGCTCGATGGGCGCGGGGCTGTTGTTGGACGCTGTGGTTGGCGGCGGCACGGGCGCTGGTCAGCAGGCCGTGCTCTTGGCCGGCGGTTTCGCTGATCAGCGCTTCAGTCGCGATCTCGAGACCGAGGCCGATGCGCGGGCCATCCAACTGCTGGGCGCCCAAGACATCTCGACCCGCGGCATGGCGGACTTTTTCGGGCGGATGGCCAATCGCAAGGACGATCCTCGGCTGCGTCGCGCCGCCGAATGGTTCGCGACCCACCCCGACACCGCCGAGCGCGCGCATCGCGCCGCGGCGGTGGCCGCGCACGGGACGCCGGCTCTGTCCGAGGCCGACTGGCGGGTTCTGAAGGCGGCTTGCCAAGTGGTTCGGCGCTAGAGCATTTTCCGATAAGTGTGAAACGGTTATCGGATCGAAAAATGCTCTAAACTCTTGATTTAGAGCCCTTCCCGACCCTGATGAAGCCATCAGGTCGGGAAGGGCTCTAGGGCGGGCCTTCGCGATGCCCGTGACCTGGCCAATAATGGCGTCCGACCGTCCTCAAATCGGTTATTCGACCCTCGCCGCATAACAATGTGCGGCAAAACACCCAAAAAGCCGTCGCGGTAAGGGATTCAGCAACACGTCGCGTAGACTGATGCGAGCGTCGTCGGGACGAGCGTGTGAACCGCAACAACATCGAGCTGAAGATCTTTGGCCTGATCGTGGGCATGGCGGCGGCCATGGTCCTGCTGGCTGCTGGCTTGCTGTTCACCGCGACCCGCCAAGCCGACCTGCGCGAGCGTCAGTACGAACAGACCCTGGTCGGCAACGGCCTGCGCCAGCGCGGCAAGGAAGTTCAGACCGCCCTCAATCCCTATGTCATCTGGGACGAGGCCATCCACAAACTGGACAACGACTTCGACCTGGCCTGGGCCAACCAAAACATCGGAACCTCCATCGGCGGCGCCCTGGGCTACAGCGCCGTCTTCGTTCTCGACGCCGACAACCGGCCGATCTACGGCCACATGAACGGCACCGACGTGGCGCCTTCATCCTTCGACATCTACGCCGCCCAGACCCAGCGCCTGATCGACCAGGTCCGCGCCATCGAAACCGATCCGGTCAAGGTCGCCAAGATGCGCGCCGTTCATGTCACTCGGGTCGAACTGATCGGCCGCGAGCCGGTGCTGGTCACCGTGTCTTTGGTGCGTCCGGACCTCAAGGCCAGGACGCGCGGCGCGCGGGCGCCGCTGGTGGTCTCAGGCATGCCGGTGGCCAGCAGTGTGGTGAAAGCCTTCTCCGAACGCTTCCTGCTCAAGAACGCCCGCATCGAGATCATCCCCGCCAGCGAGATCAAGGGCGAGCACGCCCAGACCCTGATGGGCCGGGCGCCCGATGGTCGCCGCATCGTGCTTCGCTGGGATCCGCGCAAGCCGGGCGCTGAGCTGCTGCGGCAGGCCACGCCCATCCTGTCCCTGGCCGCCCTCGCCGCCGGCATTGGGGCGATGATGCTGTTCCGCGTCACTCGCCGTGCGGCTAAGAAGCTGTTGCTCAGCGAGGCGGAAGCCAAACACTTGGCTCTGCACGATCCACTCACGGGCCTGGCCAACCGCACGCTGTTCACCGACCGCCTTGTTCACGCCCACGCCCTACTGCGGCGCAAGCCCGGCTATCTGGGCGTGCTGTGCGTCGATCTGGACCGCTTCAAGGAGGTCAATGACAGCTACGGCCACGACGCGGGCGATCAGGTGATCCGTGAGGTCGCTCGCAGGTTGCAGGCCATCTGCCGCGAGACTGACACCATTTGCCGTCTGGGCGGCGACGAGTTCGCGATCATCCAGCCCGACACCACTCCGGCAGGCTGCGCCACCTTGGCCCAGCGCGTGGTCGAGGGCCTGTCGGGCGAGCTGGACCTGAGCATCGGCCGGGCCGAACTGTCCTGCTCGGTGGGTGTGGCGGTGGTCTCCGACGCCGACCAGGGCCAGGCCGAGATGCTGCGCCAGGCCGACGTGGCCCTGTACCGCGCCAAGGAAGCCGGTCGCGGCCGCTACTGCTTCTTCGAGCCGGAAATGGACGCGGCCCTGCGCCTTCGCAAGGGCCTGGAGCGCGACCTGCGCGCCGCCATCGACCAGGAACGCCTGACCGTCGCCTACCAGCCCCTGACCGACGCGCGGGGCGTGATCCTGGGCGTCGAGGCTCTGGCGCGCTGGAATGATCCCGAGCGCGGCGACATTTCGCCGGCCATCTTTATTCCGCTGGCCGAGTCGACCGGCCTGATCGCCGCCATCGGCCGTTTGGTGTTCCGCCGCGCCTGTTATGACAGCCTGCGTTGGTCGGGACTGGAGGTCTCGGTCAACGTCTCGGCTCTGCAGCTTTCCCTGCCCGGCTTCGTCGACGAGATCGAGCAGATCCTGGCCGAGACCGGCGCGGAGGCCTCCGGCTTCGTGCTGGAGATTACCGAGACGGCGCTGCTCAAGGATAGCGACGGTGTCCACGACGCCCTGCGCCGCATCAAGCGTCTGGGCTTCCGCCTGGCGCTGGACGATTTCGGCACCGGCTATGCCAGCCTCGCCTATCTGCGCCGCCATCCCATCGACAAGCTGAAGATCGACCGCTCGTTCGTGTCCAACCTGCCGCCCGACGTGGAGGCGACCTCGGTGGCCGGGGCGATCATCAGTCTGGCCAAGTCGCTGGGCCTGAAGACCACCGCCGAAGGCGTCGAGACGCAAGGCCAGTTCGACACCCTGGTGAAACTGGGCTGCGTCGAGTTTCAGGGCTTTCTGCTGGCCCGCCCGATGCCGGCCCACGAGATCGCCGCCGCCCGGGAGACGCGCCAGGCGCTGGCTAATGCGGCCAAGGTATCCTCCCGGCCGCGCCGCTAGGCTCCGCAAGGGAAGGCTGGTCAACCGGCGTTATTCTACGGCATCCTCGTTTTGAACGGGGGCGGCGACCTCCGACTTGGGAGGGATGCGGCGTGGATCACCAAGGCGTCAGCCGTCGAGGCCTCGCGGCCATGGCTCTGGGTGGAGGGGCTTTAGGCGGGGCGGCTCTTGGCCTGTCAGGTTGCGAGGCCAAGCCGGGCACCGAACTTCATCCCAAATCTCGCCAGTTCCCCAAGGACTTCGTCTGGGGCGTGGCCTCGGCCGCCTTTCAGACCGAGGGCGCGCAGAATGTCGACGGGCGAGGGCCCAGCGTCTGGGACGTGTTCGAGAAGAAGCCGGGGATCGTCGTCGATGGCTCCGACGCGACCGTGGCGACTGACAGCTATCGCCGCTACGCCGATGATGTTGACCTGATCGCCGGGGCCGGGCTGGACGCCTATCGCTTCTCGATCTCCTGGTCGCGGGTGCTGCCGACCGGCGAGGGCGCGATCAACCCGGTGGGGCTGGACCACTATTCGAAGATGGTCGACGCCATGCTGGCCAAGGGGATCGCCCCCTACGCCACCCTGTTTCACTGGGATCTGCCCCAGGCCTTGCAGGACAAGGGCGGCTGGAAGAACCGCGACACGGCCCTGCGCTTCGCCGACTACGCCCACGCGGTGGTCGATCGGCTGGGCGACCGGCTCAAGCATTACATCGCGCTCAACGAGGCGGCGGTTCACGCGGTGTTCGGCCATGTGCTGGGTGAGCACGCGCCGGGCCTGAAAGACATTGGGCTGCTGGGCCCGACCGTCCACCACATGAACCTGGCGCAAGGCCTGGCGATGCAGGCGCTGCGGGCGGGGCGGGGTGATCTGTCGGTCGGCACCACCATGGCCTTGCAACCGTGCCGGCCGGCAGGCGGAGGCCTGGCGTTCTGGAACCGGCTGGCCTCGGACGGCCTCGACGCCCTGTGGAATCGCGCGTGGCTGGATCCCCTGTTCAAGGGGACCTATCCCAAGGCGCTCGAAGACATGCTCAAGGACGGGGTCGTGCGCGACGGCGACATGGCGGCGATCCGCCAGAAGGTCGATTTCCTGGGCGTGAACTATTATGCGCCGGCCTATGTGCGGCTGGACCTGTCCTCGCCCAGCAAGATCGCGCCCGCGACGCCGCCCAAGGGCGCGGAGCTTGACGCCTTTGGCCGCCACATCGATCCGTCAGGCCTGTTCCAGATGCTGGAGATTGTGCGCCGCGAATACGGCAATCCGCCGGTGTTGATCACCGAGAACGGCTGCTCGGATCCGTTCAGCAAGGGACCCGCAGTGATCGAGGATGGCTTCCGGATCGACTATATGCGCCGTCACCTGGAGGCAGTGCTGGCCGCTCGCGAAGCCGGCTCGCCGGTCGGCGGCTATTTCTGCTGGACCCTACTCGACAATTTCGAGTGGAACCTGGGCTACACCTCGAAATTCGGCCTGGTGGCGCACGACCGGGTAACAGGCGTGCGCGCGCCCAAGGCGTCGTATGAGTGGTTCAAGGCGCTGGCGGCGAGCAGGGCGCTGCCAGCGAAGCTCTAGATCAAGACCTTCTCCCCTTGCGGGAGAAGGTGGCGGGCAGCGCCGGATGAGGGGTCGCGCTGACAGCGACCGCCGCGTCCGGCCTATCTGCGGTTGGTCGGAAAAGGCTTTCAACCCCTCATCCGATCCCGGCCTTGCCGGGACCACCTTCTCCCGCAAGCAAGGGGAGAAGGGAGAATCTAGTCCGGCTTGCAGACCAGCACGTCCTTGCCATTGCGTTTGACGGGCTCCAGGCTGCCCGGACAAGGCTTGGGGTCGGCCATGTCGATGACGAACTCAGCCTTGGCCGACGCCGGTTTCGCTGCGGCGGGCTTGGCCGGTGTCGTCTTGGCGGAAGCGGACGTTGCGGCCTTGATCGTTGGCGCCTTGGCCGGGGGCTTGGCGACGGGGGTCTTGGCGACCGGCGCTAGCTTGGGCATTTCGGCGATCGCCGGTTCAGGCGGCGCGGCCTGCTCGACGGGGCGCGCGGGCGCGGTTACCGCGGCCGGTTCGGGCACGGGGGCGAGCGCTTGCCCCGGCGCCTGTTCAACCGGCTTGGCGGCGTTGTAGATCAGGGCCTTGCCCAGGATGTTCGACTTCTTTTCGAGGTTCCTGGCGCGGGTCTCGCAATCGCCGGGCGGCGACCAGCTCATCCACACCTGGGCCAGGCGGGCCTTGTTGGCCGAATCCGCGCCACTCCAGACCGAGCGGCCCTTCTTGACGGCCGCGCCGCCATATTCCGAAATCTGGCGCGGGCTGGCCTTCTCGGCCGCCGTGATCGCTGAACTGAACAGTTTCATGTCGCTGCGAGCCTGGGCGCGCATCTCCGGATAGGTCTTCAGCGAGGCCGCAACGCCGTCGGGACCGGGGAAGGCCTTCTCGATGCGGGTCACCTCCGGCATCACCTGGTCGTAGAGATCGACATAGCCGCCCAGGGCGCCGAAGCACCAAGCCACATAGCCATAGTCGTCGACGGGCGCCGTGGCGGCGGGGGCGACGGGCGCCTGACCCATCATGGCCAGGGCGAGAAAGAGAGCGGTCGCCATGCGGGCGGAAGTCCTTTTGAAGAGCAGTGACGCTTTGACTAGAGCATTTCGGGGCAGAATGGGACCACAGCATGGCGCCCGTGGCGCCGGCTGATGACCTCAAGCTGGGCCATAACGAGCGGCGCGCCGAAAAGCTCCAGATGAATTCGGGTTCATTCGCGCCCGCCCGGGGTGGGGCGGGCGGCGGAACATGGTAGAAGATCGTCAGGGGCGTGATCCGTATCCTGCGGTCACGCGTACTTTCATTTGTCATCACTCCGCCACGCTTCGGGGCTTTCACTACTTCCATGACCTTCTGGCGCAACATCGCAACCATAGCCGCGCGCCGGCTCGACCTGGCCGAGTGCCCGGACTGTCCGGCTGGCTTGCCGGGCGAGGATCCGGCGTTCTCGACGGCGGTCACGGCGCTGGGCGCGAAGCTGGCCAAGGCCGATGGCCGCGCCGACGGGCACGAGTTCGCCGCTTTCAGCGAAGTGTTCCAGCCCGACCCGGCCTCGGAGGGCAACATCCATCGCCTGTACGACCTGGCCCGCCAGACCACGCACGGCTTCGAGAGCTACGCCAAGCGATTGGCCAAGCGCTATCGCACCTGCCCGCAGATTCTCGAGGATGTGGTCGACGGCCTGTTCCACATCGCCAAGGCCGACGGCGTGGTGACCCAGGACGAGCTGGACTATCTGGAGCGGGTCGCCGACCTCTTTGGCTTGTCGCAGCTGGGCTTCCGGCGTTTGCGCGCCGTGCATCTGGGGTCGGACGCCAACGATCCGTACATGATCCTTGATGTGGCGCACGACGCCGACGACGCCACAGTACGGTCGGCCTGGAAGATCGCGCTGTCGTCGGCCCACCCCGACCGGGCTCGGGCTCGGGGCCTGCCCAGCGAATTCATCGAGGTGGCCGAGGCCAAGTCGGCCGCGATCAACGAGGCCTTCACCAGCGTGATGCGTGAGCGTCGTGAACTGGGTCTGGCGGCTGCCGGCTGACCCCTGCCGCGTGAATTGCGAACAGGACGCTATGTCCCGGGAGAAAAAAGCTTTTCAGATCGATCACGCGGGTGTTGAGTTGACGCTCAGCGTCCGTGAACCAACTTTGTTGACCATAGGTGCTAATTTGCGGGTCCACGCCCGGAGGGACGATCGATGACAGGCTCGACAACGATGGCTGGAGGCTCCGCGCTGCGCAGCTTCGCATGGCTCGCCGGCGCGCTGGCGACCTCTGCCGCTGTTGTCATCGGCTCGGCTCTCGCCGTCGTTTTCGCCGCCACCGTCGTCGTCATCGGCTTCATGGGCAGCGCGTTGTTTGGCCTGGTCGCCCTGGCGCTGCGGGCGCGGCGCACGGTAAAGGCCAAGGCCAGCGGCGATCCTTCCCTGATCGAAGCCCGTAACGTCGGCGGCCATTCCTGGGTCGCCTACGGCTGGAACGAGCGGCCCTAAGCCATTCGGCCTAGCCGTAGTGGTAGCGGCACTGGGCTATCAGCAGACCGTCCTCGGAAGGGCGGTAGACCAGTCGATGTTCCTGGGTGATGCGCCGTGACCACCAGCCGGAAAGCGCGCCGTGCAGCGCCTCGAGCTTGCCTGTACCCTTGAAGGGCGTGCGGGCGCATTCCTTGATCAAGCCATTGAGGCGTGTGAGCAATTTGGGGTCATGCGCCTGCCAATGCAGATAGTCGTCCCAGGCCTGCTCACTGAAGACGAGCTTCATTCGGCGAGCTGGCGTTCGCTTCCCAGGCCTTGATCTAGCTGCGTCACGGCGGTGAGCAGACGATCGGCATTGGCGGGACTGCGCAGCAAATAGCGGGTTTCCTCGAAGGCGGTGAAGTCTTCCAGCGACATCAACACGGCGGAAGGCTTGCCCTTGTCGCGCGTGATGATCACCGGCTCATGGTCGCTGTTCACGCGGTCGATCATGGCCGCGAGATTTTTGCGCATTTCGCTGTAGGAGGTGGTTCGCATGGCTTGATTGTACGTGATTGCGTACTTGATATCAAGGCGCCAGTCTGCACATGGCCGGCGCAACCCGTTTCGCAACCTTACCCAACGTCGCCCTTGCGGTCCGCGTTCGCCTGACCGATGCTGCTTTCAAACAAACGTTGGGAGGCGAGCGTGATCGGTGTAGTGGCGACGTTGAAGGTTCAGGTCGATAAGACTTCTGAGTTCGAGAAAATCTTTCTGGATCTGGCGGCCAAGGTAAAGGCCAACGAGCCGGGCTGCATCGTCTATCAGCTGACCAAGTCCAGGACCGAGGCTGGCGTCTACAAGGTGCTTGAGCTCTACGCGTCGGCTGACGATCTGAAGGCGCACGGCGGTACGGACTATTTCAAGGCCGGCGGCGCGGCGATGGGGCCGTTCATGGCCGGTCGTCCCGAGATCGAATATCTGGACGCGGTGGAGTAGCCGCCATGGATCTCGCCTTTTCATCCGAGGATCTGGCCTTTCAACAGGAAGTCCGCGACTGGATCGCGGCTGCCTATGACGATGACCTGCGTCGCAAGATGAGCCAGTCCAAGAACGGCTATCTGGACAAGGCTGGTCAGGTGAAATGGCAGAAGAAGCTGGCCGAACGCGGCTGGGCTGCGCCCGACTGGCCGGTGGAGTGGGGCGGTTGCGGCTTTACCGCCTCGCAGCGCTACATCTTCAACATGGAGTTGAGCCTGGCCGGCACGCCCAATCCCTCGCCGATGGGCCTGAAGATGTGCGCGCCGGTGGTTCTGGCCTTTGGCACCGAGGAGCAGAAGAAGCAGCATCTGCCGCCGATCCTGTCGTCCGACATCTGGTGGTGCCAAGGCTATTCGGAGCCCGGCGCGGGCTCCGACCTGGCCTCGCTGCAGATGAAAGCCGAGCGAGACGGCGACGACTATGTGCTGAACGGCTCGAAGATCTGGACCACACAGGCCCAGTGGGCCGACTGGATGTTCTGCCTCGTGCGCACATCCAGCGAAGGCAAGCCGCAGAGCGGGATCAGTTTCCTGCTGCTGCGGATGGACAGCCCCGGCATCCAGATCAAGCCGCTGCCCACCCTGGACGGCCCGGCCGAGGGCGAGCAGGAGATCAATCAGGTCTTCTTCGACAATGTTCGGGTGCCCGTTTCCAACCGCATCGGCGAGGAGAACAAGGGCTGGACCTATGCCAAGTACCTGCTCGAGTTCGAGCGCGGCAACGCCTATGCGCCCGGCCTGATGAACATGATCCGCAAGGTGCGCAAGATCGCGACGCTTGAGTTAGCCGACGACGGCGGTCGCCTGATCGACGATCCGGACTTCCGCTCCAAGATCGCCAATCTGGAGATCTCGGTCGAGGCTCTGAACGCCGCCGAACTTCGGATCTTCTCCGGTAATAGCGCAGGCAAGGCCGTGGGCCCGGCCTCGTCGATGTTGAAATGCGCGGGTTCGGAAGCCCAGCAGGCGATCACCGAGCTGACCCTGGAGGCGGTCGGAACCTACGCCGCGCCGTTCGTGCGCAACACCTGGTCGCCGACCAACGAAGGCCGGGCCGGTCCCGAGTACGCCGCGCCCGCCGCGCCCAGCTATTTCAGCTATCGCAAGGCCTCGATCTACGCCGGCTCCAACGAAATCCAGCGCAACATCATGGCCAAGATGGTGCTGGGGCTTTGAGGCCCGGTTAGCGGCGGGACGCCTCTTCCGTTTTGCCGCACCGCACACCAGATACAGGGCCGGTTGCAGTTTTTCTGCATAGTCCACAATCGCAACCCGCTTCATAGTCTCGCCAACACCGACCCTTTCCGGAAGTGCCCCATGGCCCTCGACGCCCTCTTCAAGCCGTTCGAATTCAAGTCGCTGAAACTGCCCAACCGGGTGGTGATGGCCCCTATGACCCGGTCGTTCTCGCCGGGCGGCGTGGCCACCGACGATGTGGCGGCCTACTACCGCCGCCGCGCAGAGAACCAGGTCGGCCTGATCATCACCGAAGGCACGGGCGTGGCGCGCGACGCCTCGCTGAACGACGCCAATGTGCCGCGTTTCCACGGCGAGAAGGAACTTGCCGCCTGGAAGAAGGTGGTCGACGAGACCCACGCCGCCGGCGGCCTGATCGCTCCCCAGCTTTGGCACGTCGGCGCGGCCAAGGGTAAGGACGTGCTGGGCAAGATCGACAGCCCCTCTGGCCTGTCCAAGAAGGGCGGCAATCCCTTCACCGAGCCGATGACCGACGAGGAGGTGGCCGACACCATCGCCGCCTTCGCCGACGCCGCCCGCAACGCCAAGCTGCTGGGCTTCGACGCCATCGAATTGCACGGCGCGCACGGCTATCTGATCGACCAGTTTTTCTGGGAGGGCACCAATGTCCGCGGCGACGCCTTCGGCGGCCCGACCATCGCCGAGCGCTCCAACTTCGCCGCAGAGATCCTCAAGGCGGTTCGCGCCGCCGTGGGTCCCGACTATCCGGTGATCATCCGTCTGTCGCAGTGGAAGCAGCAGGACTATGCGGTCAAAAACGCCGAGACGCCGAAGCTACTGGAAGCCTGGCTGCAGCCCCTGGCCGACGCCGGCGCCGACATCTTCCACTGCTCGCAGCGCCGCTTCTGGGAGCCTGAGTTCGAAGGCAGCGACCTGAACTTCGCCGGATGGACCAAGAAGCTGACCGGCGCGCCGACCATCACCGTGGGCTCGGTGGGCCTGTCGGGCGAGTTCATCGCGGCGTTCGGCGGCGAGGGCAGCCAGCCCGCCTCCATCGACGGCCTGCTGGAACGCCTGGATCGCGGCGAGTTCGACCTGGTCGGCGTCGGCCGCGCCTTGCTGCAGGACCCGGAGTGGGTCGTGAAGATCCGCGATGGCCGCAATGACGAACTCAAGAGCTTCGAACGCGAAGCCCTGGGCGTTCTTTACTAGGGTCATCCCCCCTGTTCCGGGGCTGTCGGCGAAGACAGCCCCGGCCCATGGTCGCGCTATCGACGAGCCGCATTCCGCCGCTCCCGACCGGAGGCGCGTCATGACCTGGTTGCCCTATCTTGCCGGCCTGTTCGCGATGTCGGCCCTCATCCTGCTGGTGATCGGGGCGCTGTTGAAGGACTGATGCGGGTCTGTAAGTCCTCCCCCTAGCGGGGGAGGTGTCGGCGTAGCCGACGGAGGGGGAAGTGACGGCCAAGTCATTTCCGACTACCTCCGCCGGCCCCCGATCAAGTCGGGGACCGCTCCCCTTCAGGGGGAGGATCTTTTTCCTAACCGTTGAAGTTCAGCTTCAGCCCCGGCCTTGGCCACCGCGCCTTGTAGAGCTTGCCAGTCCCCGACGCCGTGATCCACGCATCGCGCATGCCGGCCCCGCCAAAGCAGATGTTCGTCACGATGACGTCCGGCACGGCGAAGTGCTCGGTCGAGCCGTCGGGATCGAAGGTGGTGATCCCGCCATTGATGATCGTCGCCACGCAGACCTTGCCGCCGGCCTCGACCGCCAGACTGTCCAGAAGTTGATAGCCCGGCAGGTTGCAGACCACGTTGCCGGGTGCAAAGCCCGCCGTGGGCTCAAGGACGCCCGGTTCGGCGACGTCGAACGACCACAGCCGCCCCAGCGAGGTGTCGGCCATGTAGACGGTCTTCTCGTCCGGCGAGAGGCCTACGCCATTGGGCGAAACGAAATGGTCGCGCCAGCGGGTGATCTTCGAGCCGTCGGTCCGGGCGTAGTAGAGCGCGCCATATTTGCGGCCCTCGGGCGTCGAGCAACCATGGTCGGTGAACCAGAAGCCGCCCTGCCTATCGAAGACCAGGTCGTTGGGACCTACCAGCGCCTTGCCGTCGCATTCGGCGTAGAGCGTGGTGACAGCGCCCGTCGCCAGATCCACCCGCTGGATCGAGCCGCCCGTGTGGCTGGGCGGGGTGGGGCCGGGCACGTTGAGGCCGCCCATGTCGATGAACTGGAAGCTGCCGCCATTGTTGGTGACATAGATAGCCCCGTCCGGGCCGATGGCGGCGCCGTTGGGACCACCGGGAACCTCGGCCACCGTCTCGCGCTTGCCGTCGGGCGTGATTCGGCTCAGTCGCTGACCTTGGATCTCGGTGAGGATCACCGAGCCGTCGGCCATGGCGATGGGGCCTTCCGGAAACAGCAGACCTTCGGCGACGAGTTCGATGTCCATGCGTCTCTCCCTGATCGCCTCTCACAGGCGAATGGGAAGACTATAAACGCGCGTTTGAAAGCGGCCAGCCGCTAAACGTCAGCCGCCCAGGCCCAGCAGGATGATCGCCACCAGAAACAGGGCGAGGGCGATGGCGCAGAAGAAAAGCAGGAAGAGGGTCCGCCACAGCGCCGACAAGGTCGAAAGGCCATAGGCGCCCTTCAGTTGCGCGAACATGTGAACCGGCGGCGCGATCAGGGCGATCAGGGCTACGATGCTGCTCAGCCACGAGATCTGGCCAAACAGGCTCAACGCCATGCTCATCATCGCCATGAATGTCAACGAATACAGCACGAACACGCCGTGGTCGTAGAGCGTAAAGCCGCGTTTCCACAGGAACAGCAGCGCTACGAACGGGATCGACAGCGGCACCAGCAGGAACGAGTACTTATAGAGGGTCTGTTGAATCTTGTAGGCGGCGAGATCGGGGTTCGCGAGTTTATTGAGGACCTTCTTGTTGATCCCGTCGCCGCCCATATTGACCTTGACCTTGTTGTTCGCCACGGCGTCGTGCAACTCGGCCTGCCAGCTGCCCGGCTCCAGGCCGTCCGCCCGCGGCCCCGCCGCCTTGACGCCTTCCAGACGGGTCACGAGGTTGCTGGCGTCCGCCAAGTCGTCGATGGCCTCATCGAAGTCAGATTTTGCCTTGGTCAGCGCCTCGTTGGCGGCCTCGAGCTCGGGCGGCGAGGCGGCCGCGACATTGCGCTCGGCGACGGCCAGAGCCGCCTTGGCCTCGGCCACGTCTTGATGTTTGTCGGCGACAGTCTCCCGCGCCACTTCAAGGCGCGTGTTGACGGCGCCGGTCTCGAAGGTCTTGCCGCCGCCAAAACTCAGGATGAAGAACATCAGGAAGATGGTGAAAAGGAACAGGCCCAGGGGCGAGACATAGCGCGACCGCTTGCCCTCGACCCATTCGCGCGTCAGGCGGCCGGGGTTGAGCACCAGCAAGGGCACGGTGCGCCAGATGCGCCCGTCGAAGTGCATCACGCCGTGCAGCAGCTCTTCGCCCAGATGCAGCAGCGAACGATGGACATGGGTGGGTTGGCCGCAATGGGCGCAGAAATTGCCGCTGACCGGTTGGTTGCAATCGGTGCAATCACCGGAATGGGCCTCACCCGCCTTGCCCTCGGGCTTTTCAAGGGCGCCGCCAATCAGGCCGCCGGTGACCGCGCCGCCGGCCGCATCCATGTCCACCATCAGTCGCGCCCCGTTTGCCCGCGCCTCCTGTGCCTCGGCAGCGCACGACCGTCAAAGATTAGCTGCGCCCAACGCACGCGCCGATGGCTTTAGCGTCGTTCCAGCACCCGGAAGATGAAAGCGTGGTCATCGCCTTCGCTGGCGGGATGCTCTTCGCGGCGGATCTCGGTCCAGGCTGCCTCGTCGAACTCGGGGAAGATGACGTCGCCCTCGACCTGCGCCGCGACCTCGGTGATGTAGAGGCGCTTTGCCTTGGGCAGGGCCATCTCGAACAGCGCCCGACCGCCGATCACGCAGACCTCGTCCGCGCCGTCCTCCAGCGCCTGCTCGCGGGCCATCTGCACGGCCTCCAGGAAGCTCTCGCACACCACGGCGTTGGCGGGCTCGAAGCTGCTGTCGCGCGACAGCACCACGTTCATGCGGCCTGGCAGGGGCTTTTTCGGCAGGCTGTCCCAGGTCTTGCGACCCATGATGATTGGCTTGCCCAGGGTGTTGGCCTTGAACAGGGCCAGGTCCGACCTCAGCCGCCACGGCAGGTCGCCGTCACGACCGATGACGCCGTTGGCGGCGCGAGCGACGACGAGGGCGAGGGGGATTATGCTCATGGCTCGATCCAACTAAAGATGGCGTCCGACTGTTCATGAGGGCGATTTGCGCGGTGGTAATTGCGAACAAGGACACGCAATTTGGAAGGCGAGACGTATGCATCGATAGGGTGGGGAATGGTAAGCTCCAGAGCATCTTGCCATTCGAACTCACTATTCAGACGCTTCACATAGACGTCCAATGATTGAGTAATTTGGAGCTGTCTGAGGATTTCCCGGACGGTCACTCCTTCCACAATAAGAGAACCGACTTTCGAAATCTCCGTCTTTAATGCGTGGAAATTTAAGGTGTCAGCATAAGTGAAGACGCCATCGCCAAGTTGCTGGACGACGAAATCGTCGAGATGCAGTACAGAAAGGCCAGTCTTTTCAGCTATCGCGGCTGAAAGTGTTGTCTTGCCTGAATCTGTAAATCCGTCGATTGCGATGACAGAGCGCTCGCCCTGTGTACGGGAAATTATCCATTGAGTGAGTTCCTCCAAATCGTGGAACTCTACGGTGGGGATCAAACCGACACGTCCGCCTTGATGTGCGGGTGGGCCTCGTAGCCCTCCAGCGTGAAGTCGGCGTAGTCGAACCCGAACAGGTCGCGCTTGTTGGCGATGGCCAGGGTCGGGAAGGGATACGGCTCGCGGGTCAGCTGTTCGCGGGCCTGGTCCAGATGGTTCAGATAGAGGTGGGCGTCGCCGAAGGTGTGGACGAACTCGCCGGGCTCCAGCCCGACCACCTTGGCGACCATCAGGGTCAGCAGGGCGTAGGAGGCGATGTTGAACGGCACGCCCAGGAAGACGTCGGCGCTGCGCTGGTAGAGCTGGCAGCTGAGCTTCCCATCCGCCACGAAGAACTGGAACAGGCAGTGACAGGGCGGCAGGGCCATGTCCTCGACATCGGCCGGGTTCCAGGCGCTGACGATATGGCGCCGGCTGTTGGGATTGGTCTTCAGGCCCTCGATCAGATTGGCGATCTGGTCGATGGACTGACCATTCGGCGCCGCCCACGAACGCCACTGCTTGCCATAGACGGGACCCAGGTCGCCGTTCTCGTCGGCCCACTCGTCCCAGATGCGGACGCCGTTTTCCTTGAGGTAGGCGATGTTGGTGTCGCCCTTCAGGAACCACAGCAGCTCGATGAAGATCGAACGCAGGTGCAGCTTCTTGGTGGTCAAGACCGGGAAGCCCTTGGCCAGGTCGAAACGGATCTGCCGGCCGAACACGCCCAGTGTGCCGGTGCCCGTACGGTCGCCGCGCTCAACGCCGTTTTCCAGGATATCGGCGAGCAGGCTCAGATACTGCCGCTCGGGATGGTCGGCGGCGGCTTTCGGCTGGGCGAGGACGGCGGTGTTCATGACGGTAGAGTGGCCGCGAATCGCTCGTTTGCACAGTGCGGCGCCTTGGCCTGTCCACAGGCGGGCGTGGTTTCACCCCGCGAATCCGCCCTCGTCGAGAAACGCCTGTTCCTCGGGCGTCGTTTCGCGACCCAGCACAGCGTTACGATGAGGGAAGCGCCCGAAGCGGGCGATGATGTCCCGGTGTTCCAGCGCCCACTTGACGGTGTCCTCGTCGCCGGTGTCGGCCTGCAAGGTGGCGCAGAGCTCGACGCAGAACTCCTGGTCGGCCAGGGTCTCGGAGTGTTCGAACGGCAGGTAGAAGAAGGGCCGCAACTGCGCCTCCACGGTCTGATCGTGACCGGCGGCGAGCGCCGCGCGGGCTAACATCCGGGCCAGGGGATCGGTCGCAAAGGCGTGGGCGGTGTTGCGGTAGAGGTTGCGCGGGAATTGATCCAGCAGGATCAATAGGGCCAGGGCGCCCTCGGGCGTCTGCGCCCAGGAGTCGTAGCGCCGCTGGGCGGCCCTATAGTGGGTCTGCTCGAATTTCAGGGCGATGATCGAGTCGAAGCCCGCGTCCTTGGCGAACCACTTCTTGGGACCAGCCGAACGCCAGAAGCCGACGATATCCATGGGGTGCGCAGTCATGGTTAAGCCTTCGCGTATCCGTTCAAACGCTGTTCACCCGCGACAGCTGATGTTGCTATCAAGGGACAAAGCCGGGGCCGCGCACAAGGCCCCCTGGAGCACGAAATGAAGCGTCTGATCTCGACCGCCATGGCCTTGTCGCTGTTGGGCGGCGTGGCGGCGGAAGCCGGATCCGCCGGGGCGGTGGTCGCTCAGCGCGAACAGCGGCAGGACGGCCCGCGCGGCGATCGTGGTGATCGCGGCGGTCGCCAGGGTGGTGATGAAGGGCAGGGCCAGCAGCAAGGCGGCCAACCTCGCGGTGATAGAGGTGATCGCGGCGATCGCGGTGGTGATCGCGGTGGGCGGCCAGACTGGAACGGCGGCGCTCCTCGTCCCGCGCCCCAGGCGCCGACGGCCTCGCAGCCCAGCCAGGCTCCACAGGCGCAGTCGCCTCGCCAGCAGGACTGGAATCGTGGCGACCGCGATGGCCGCCCGGATCGTGACGGTCGCCGGGATCGCGGTGGCCAGGATCGCGGCGATCAAGGTCGTCCCGATCAAGGCCGTCCAGGCGGCGACCGCAACGACAATCGTGGTGGTCAGGACTGGAACCGCAGCGGGCAGGATCGCAACGGCGGCTGGGATCGGGGACGCGATGATCGTGGCCGCGACGGCTGGGATCGCAATGACCGGGGTCGTCCGGGGCAGGGCGGGCAGTATCGCGATCGCGACCAAGGCCGCTCGCACTACGACCAGCGCCGCTATCGTCAAAGCTTCCACTCCGCGCAACGCTATCGCGCCGGCGCCTATCGCTACCCGCGCGGCTGGTACGTTCGCAGCTGGTCGTTTGGCGACCGTCTGCCCGGCGGCTGGTACTCGACGTCGTACTATCTCGACGGGTTTCGCTATGGCCTGCCCAATCCGCCTATCGGCTGCGAGTGGGTCCGGGTCGGCGACAACGCCGTCCTGGTCGATGTGTGGTCCGGCCAGGTGTTGAGCGTCCAATACGACCTGTTCTGGTAGGCAATCCTGTCGCTGACAAAGCCCGGGCGGACCCCTCAGGTCCGACCCGGGCCTTTTTCGTTTGGCTCGCGCTTCGACGCCGGGACGATTCCGTTGCATCTTTTCGTTGCGAGATGTCGGCCCGGACGGACGGCGTTCGTCCTCGGGCATCGCCGCGCGCCGGCATCGAAAGGAACAACGATGTTGAAAGCTTCTCCAACGGTCTGGACCGGCCGTGTCCTGACTGGCCTGTTCGCCCTGTTCATACTGGGGGCATCGATCGCGCCCAAGCTGGCCGGCATGCCGGTGGCGGCGCAAACCCTGATCTCTCTGGGCTGGAAGGCCGACTATGTCCTGATGATCGGGATCATGGAGCTGACGTTCCTGGCGCTCTATCTCTTCCCACGCACTAGCCTGCTCGGCGCTATCCTGATGACCGGCCTGCTGGGCGGGGCCATGGCGACCCAGGTGCGAGTCGAGAACCCCCGGTTCAGCCACGAGCTGTTCGCGATCTATCTTGGCCTGTTCTTGTGGGGCGGCCTGTGGCTGCGCGACCCGGCGTTGCGGGCGCTGTTCCCGTGGCGGCGGAGTTGGGCCTTAGAGGTTCGTCGTGGACTTCGCCGCCTTCTCGTCTTCCTTGGTCGCGACCAGGCCCTTCCCCTCCACATGTCGGATGAAGGCGCTGGCCCAGGCGTCAAAGGGCTTTAATCCCTCGAAGTCGGCCATCATGTCGTCGGCCTGGTCGTCGGCATAGGGCTTGTTCTCGCCGAACACGCCCTCGGCCCATAGGTCGTCTGGGACCTCGATCCCGCTGTAGCGGCATTGCCAGACCAGACCCTGATAGGCGTCGCGCTCGTTTCGATAGGGCTCCTGAGCGGGATCGAACCAGTCCTTGCGCTGAACCAGGAGAGGCCTGCCGTCTTCGCCGATCTCGTTGGCGCCACCGTCGCAATAGGTGAAGAATGCCGCCGTCCGACCTTCCAGGTGGTTGCGGGTCAGGCGCCGCCACTGGGGCGAGCGCTCGAGGGCCTGGGCTTTCAACGTGTCCTTCTTGTCAATCAGGTCGGGACGAGGATTGCCGCCGGCCGCGCAGACCAGGCGGTCGAACATCAGCTTAAAGTTGGTGGTCGGGCCGTACCAATTGGTCGGTCCGATGAAGGCCCAGGCGTCGGCGCGCGCCAGGCGGCCATAGAGATCCAGGTCCCACATCAGGTCCGGCTGGGTCGTGCTGCGTGGCCCATAGCAGTTGCAGGGATAGACGCAGAGCGCCATCGACGAGGAGACGCAAGCGTTGCACGGCTGGATCTTGGGCTGGCCATGCTGGTTGCCCAGGTCTTCGGTGTCGATCTGCCATGCCGCCGGCAAGGCGGCGGCCATGCGCTGCATCAGGGCGCGCGCTTTGGAGTCAAGGCCCGGGCAGCTGTTATGGCGGCGTTGAGAGCCAGCGATCACCAGCACGCGCAGGGCGCGCGATTCAGTGGGTTCGGGCGCGATGGCGGGGGTGTCGGCAAGGTCGGTCATGGGCAAACAACGCCCGGCCGGCTAAAACGTGGCCGAAGAGGCTTTCGGGTCACGTTGTTCTGTCGTCATCGCCTTGACGAAACGGCAAAAAAACGCTCAAACGCCCGGCCTTTGTCGCTCCGCTGTTGCGCAGAGCGGCCCTGATTGACCAGTCCGGAGAACAAATCATGCGCGTCTATTATGATCGCGACGCCGACCTCGCCCGCATCCTGGACCGGAAGATCGCTATCGTAGGCTATGGCTCGCAAGGCCACGCCCACGCGCTGAACCTCCGCGACTCGGGCGCCAAGAACGTCGCCGTCGCCCTGCGCGCCGGCTCGCCAACCGCCAAGAAGGCCGAAGGCGAAGGCCTGAAGGTCATGACTGTCGCCGAAGCCGCGGCCTGGGCCGACCTGATCATGATCCTGGCGCCCGACGAGCATCAGCGCGCGATCTACAACGAAGAGATCGCCCCCAACATCCGCGACGGCGCGGCCCTGCTGTTCGCCCACGGCCTGAACGTGCACTTCGGCCTGATCGAGCCCAAGGACACCATCGACGTCCTGATGGTCGCCCCCAAGGGCCCTGGCCACACCGTGCGCGGCGAGTATCAAAAGGGCGGCGGCGTGCCCTGCCTGATCGCGGTGCATCAGGACGCCACCGGCAACGCCCATGACCTGGGTCTGGCCTATGCCAGCGCAATCGGCGGCGGTCGCTCGGGCATCATCGAGACCAACTTCCGCGAAGAGTGCGAAACCGACCTGTTCGGCGAGCAGGCCGTCCTCTGCGGCGGCACGGTCGAGCTGATCCGTTGCGGCTTCGAAGTGCTGGTCGAAGCCGGCTACGCGCCGGAAATGGCCTATTTCGAGTGCCTGCACGAGCTGAAGCTGATCGTCGATCTGATCTATGAAGGCGGCATCGCCAACATGAACTACTCGATCAGCAACACGGCCGAGTACGGCGAATACGTCACCGGCCCGCGCATCGTCACGTCCGAGACCAAGGCCGAGATGAAGCGCGTGCTGGAAGACATCCAGTCGGGCAAGTTCGTTCGCGACTTCATGCTGGAAAACCAGGTCGGCCAGCCCTCGTTCAAGGCCACCCGCCGTCGCGCGGGCGAGCACCAGATCGAGGAAGTCGGCGCGCGTCTGCGGGGCATGATGCCGTGGATCGCCAAGAACAAGCTGGTGGATGTCACCAAGAACTAAGTCCCCTCTCCCAGGATCCCCTCCAAGGATCGTGTCAGAGCCCTCGGCCGCCCCCGGCCGGGGGCTTTTTCATTTCAGGGTTGCGGGGCGCGCCCTCTGACAGGAAAGTCGCGATCCGCCCGAGGATTTGGAGACTGACCGATGAAGCGCCTGCTCGCCGTCCTGACCACCTGCGCCGCCATTGGCCTCGCCACGGCTGGTCCCGCGGCCGCCGCCGAGGTGGCCTAAAAGATCGACACCGCCCATACCGAGACGACCTTTGTCATCGACCGTTTCGGCTTCAACTCAGTGATCGGCATCTTCGCCAAGTCGGAAGGCACGATCTGGCTGGACGAAGCCGCGCCCGAGAAGTCCCGCGTCGAGGCCACGGTCTATGTCGACAGCCTGCTGTCGGCCGACACGACCCGGGACAGTCACCTGAAGGGCGAGCGCTGGCTGAACGCCGTCAAGAGCCCGACCATGACCTTCAAATCGACCAAGGTCGAAAAGACCGGCGATGCAACGGCCAGGGTGACCGGCGACCTGACCATCATGGGCGTCACCCAGCCGGCCGTGCTGGACGTCAAGCTCAACAAGATCGGCACGGCGCCCAACAATCAGAAGAAACAGGCCGGCTTCACCATCACCGGCGCGATCAGCCGCAAGGCCTTCGGCAGCGCCAACGCCGCCGGCGCGATCGGCGACAGCGTGATGATCCGCATTGAGGCTCTGGCGGTCGCTCAGTAGGCTAGCCCAGGAAGAAAACCGGCCCCCAGGCCACTTGGTAACGGCGCTCGCCCGAGGCGATGTGCGGGCGCAGCTGCCAGGCGCCGGGGGCCAGCACCGTCGGCGAGCGCCCGCCGCCATAGGTGGCGGTCAAGACGTCGCCGCCGGGCTCGGAGACCGAGAACTGGCCGATGGCCGGCGTCGCGCGCGACAGGGCGGCGGCGATCTCGTCGGCTGATCTTACGCGCAGCGGCGCCGGCCGCGCGAGCCGGGCGGTAACCTCGGCATAGGCGCCCACGGCGATCACGCGCGGGCCTTGGCGCAGCACGCCGTAGCCCACGTGGGTAAAGCCGCGCGCCACCAGATTGGCCCGGTGGCCGGGACTGCCGCGCCACTGGTTCATGATCTGGTCGGGCTGCACCGCGCCGGCGGCGTTGCGGCGCATGGCGATGTTCTCGCCCGGCGCGCCGACCAGGTCGCGGGCCAGCAGGCCGACCCTCCCGGCGGCGCTGAAGCCATCCGGTGTGACGTGGTCGAAGACCCCGCTGACCGCCATGTCGGCGGCATGGGCGCGGGCGGCCAGGGTCAGGCCCCTGTCGGGCTGTAGCGGAGCCACGCCCTGGCGCTCGCGGATGATGTTGTTGAGGTCCAGCAAGGTGTCTTCGAAGCCGTCGTCGAAGTCGCCGCCCGCCGCATCGTTCAGCCCTCTCCGCAGCCTGCGGTCATAGGCCTGCCAGCGCGCTATGGGCGCGGCGTGGGCCAAGCCGGCGGCCAAGGCCAGCGGCGCAGTCAGCAGGGTTCTTCGAAGAATTTGCGGCATCGCGGCCCTTAACAAAGATTGACAGGAACCCCCGGGACCAAGCTCTAAGACCCGATGCGTCCCGTGCGTTCCATATGGCTGGCCGGCCCCGATGTCTGGCTCCCCGATTTCGAGGCCCAGGCCGCGCGCCAGCGGACCCATTGCATCGACGCCGGCTTCACCGGCCTGACCCCGGATCCGGTACCTCAGGGTTCGGACCATAGTTCCGAGCTCGAAGCCCGCGAACTCTACGCCGCCCGCATGGCGCGATTGCGTCAGGCCGACGCCGGGGTGGTCAATCTGACCCCGTGGCGCGGACCCTCGGCCGATCCGGGCGCGGCCTTCGAAACCGGCGTGCTGGCGGGCTTGGGGCGTCCGATCTTCGCCTATCTGAATGTGCCCGACGAATCCCAGGCCGAATATGTCGATCGGGTGGAATCGTTTGTCGGCGCCCAGCGGGATGAGGCGGGTGTCTGGCGCGACGGCGACGGCTGCGTGGTCGAGGACTACGGCCTGCCCGAGACCGTGATGCTGTGGGCCGAGGCGCGGCGCTTGTTCGTGATCGTCACGTCGGATCCGCTGCACGACCTGACAGGACTAGAGCTGTGTCTCGAAGCTTTGAGGCTGTACGCGGAGTAGGGATCACCACCCCAGATCTGCTTCACCCCGGAAAATCGCCTCCGCCGCCGCCGAGTGATGGCCGCCGTCACGCTCGTGCAGCACCAAGGCCGGGAACAGCACGAGCGGCGCCTTGCCGGTCTTGATCGCTCGCACGATCACGCGCTTGGCGGGCGCGTCGGCGAACGGCTGGATGGGCCGCACCTTGAACGACCCCGCCTTGGGGGCCAGCAGCGCCAGTATGTCAGCCAGCCTGTCGGCGCGGTGGATGATGGTGATGCTCCCGCCTTCGCGCACGGCTTTGAGCAGGAAACCCGTCCAGGCCGCCAGCCCGCCGTCGGCCATCCAGGCCCCGGTCTTGGCCGGGGAGGGGGCGCGCAGCGCGCCGGGGTCGTCAAAGAAGGGCGGATTGCTCATCGCTGCATCGAAGACGGGCAAGTCCAAGGCGCGGAAACCGACCTCGACCTCGCCCGTGGTGATCTCGACCCGGTCTGACATCTTATTGAGCGCCGCATTGCCGCGCGCCAGTTCGGCGGCCTGTGGATCGCGTTCCACTCCATGGAATCGGCTTCCCGGGCGACGAGCGGCTGCCGCCAGCAGCGCGCCGCCCACCCCGCAGCCGGCTTCTATCACCCGGTCGCCCGGGCCGGCGTCGCAGGTCGCGGCCAGCAGCGCCGCGTCCATGCCAGCCCTGTATCCGCCGGCCTGCTGGCGCAGGAGGACACGGCCGTTCAGCACGCGATCTTCGGTAAGCTGAGTGTCGTCCAACGCATCAAGCCTTGTGCTTGCCTTGACCGTGACCTATCCCGCCACCATTGTTCCCTGCAACGGCTGATCCTGCTGGGGGGTGGATAATAGCCCGATCGCCCATGGGCAGTGTGCCCGGGGCGTCGGCAAGGAGAGTAACGTCTTGGACGCAGTTGCAGCGACCCTCGCCCGTGAGCCGGGATCGGTGGATCGACTGGTGCGTCTGGCGGCCGCCGATATGGGCGGGGTCGACCGCCTGATCACCGAACGCATGCAGAGCGACGTGCCGGTGATCCCGGCTCTTGCCGAGCACCTGATCGCCGCTGGCGGCAAGCGCCTGCGTCCGCTGCTGACCGTGGCCGCCGCGCGCTTGGCTGGCTCGGACAACGACGCCTGCCTGAAGCTGGCCGCCTCGGTCGAGTTCATCCATACCGCCACCCTGTTGCATGACGACGTGGTCGACGGCAGCCAGTTGCGTCGCGGCAAGGTCGCCGCTCACCTGATCTGGGGCGCGGCGCAAAGCGTGCTGGTCGGCGACTTCCTGTTCGCCCGGGCTTTCGAGCTGATGGTCGAGACCAACTCGATGAAGGCGCTGGAGATCCTGGCCCGCGCCAGCCGCGTGATCGCCGAAGGCGAGGTGCTTCAGCTGACTCGCAGCCACGACCTCAATCTCTCGCAGGCCATCTATCTCGATATCATCGCCGCCAAGACCGCCGAGCTGTTCGCCGCGGCTTCGGAGGCCGGCGCGGTTTCGGCCGGGATCGACAAGACCCGTTCCGACGCCCTGCGAGCCTATGGCATGAACCTGGGCCTGGCGTTCCAGCTGGCGGACGACGCTCTCGACTATGGCGGCGTGACTGAAACACTCGGCAAGAACGCCGGCGACGACTTCCGCGAAGGCAAGGCCACCTTGCCGCTGCTGCTGGCCATCGCGCGTTCTGGCCCGCGCGAAGCGGAGTTCTGGGAGCGGGCCATTGGCCGCCGCGAACAGACGGAAGCCGATTTCCGCCGGGCACGCGAACTGATCATCGGCTCGGGCGCGCTTGACGCCACCCTGGACCTGGCCGGCGACTATGCCGACAAGGCCAAGGCCGCGCTGGCGATTTTCCCGGCCAGTGACTGGCGCGTGGCGCTGGAAAGCCTGGCCGACTTCGCGGTCAGCCGGAGAGCCTGATGGCGCGACGGAAGAAGCCCGTCCAGCTCGGGCTGCCCAAGGCCGCGCCGGGCGAGCGCCTGCCGTCCCTGAAAACCATCATCTCAACCTCGCCCGCCAATCCGGGCGGCGATCCCAATGTCCGGGCCCAAGAGGCTGGCGAGGCGGCTGGCAAGGTGATTGGCGGCGGGCTGGGGGTGCTGGTCGGCGTCTTGCTGATCGTGCTGATGCTCGGACCCGTGCTGTGGGCGCCTTGCTGGGCCGGTTTGCGGGCGGCGCAGCTGGTCCCGGGTCCTTGGTGGCCGTGGATAGCTGGCCTGGCCGTCGGCCTGATGACGACCGTGATCCAGACTTGGTTGCTGGTTCAGCGCAATCCTATTCTGCGATACCCGATCGTTGCCCTGTTCTCCGCCGCCTGGGTGGGCGGGCTGTGGCTGGAACTGACCTCGCCGCGCCACGACTGGGTCACCACCGCTCCGACCCTGCACGCACCGGGTCCTTGGGCCTGGGCGCTGATCGCGGTCGGGACGGTGATTTACGCCGGCATCTACCTTCTGGCGCTGTCGCAGATCTTCAAAGGCCGTTGGACCAGGCGCTGGCAAATTATCAAATAGGCCTCAGCCCTTTGCCGTCAGGCATAGGTCCAGATGCGTGCCCTTGTCGTCCTCGACATGGCGGTTCCAGGCCGCGTCAACCTGGGCGATGACTTGAGCGGCTGTGTCGCCAACCACGAGTTCACGTTTTTTCTTGCGATGCAGGATTTCGACGCTGTAGCCGAGGTCGAGGAAGAAGGTCAGCAAGGCCGACCCGTCCGCGCCGGAGATCTCGCTCTGGAAGCGCGGCGAATATTCCAGGAAGGTGATCGGCTTCTGTTCGGCCATCAGGGCCCGGGCGCCCATGAAGGCGCGATATTCCATCCCTTCGATGTCGATCTTCAGCACGTCGACCTTGCCGAAGTCGGCGCGCAAAAGGTCCAGAGGCACGACGGGCGCGATGTCGAACGCGTCCAGGTCCTCGGGGATGCCGTCGGTGGGCGGTTCCATCTGGAAGTTGTTGTGCACGGTCTGGCGGCGCAGATATTCCGTGCCCAGGCGATCGGACACGCCGACCAGCAGTAGCTGCATGTTGGTCACGCCGCTGGCCTTGGCGCTTTCCAGCAGCACCCGGCCGTTGCCGGCGCTCATCTCGATCGCAATGACCTTCCCCGTCGCGCCGACCTTCCTGGCGGCCGGCAGGGCGAAAGCGCCCCAGCTAGCCCCGACGTCCAGCACGGTCATGCCGGGCTGGAGGGTCTGAAGAAAATAGTCGAGCACCCAGGGCTCGTAGTCCTTGCCGTCGTCCAGCTGGCGCGTGATCACCCAGTGTTCGGGCATCCAGAACGCGCAGCCGCGGAACTTCACTTCCATCAGGGTCGGGGCCACGCCGGCCGGCAGTTCGATCGGTCGACGCTTCTTGCGGAACAGGCCCATGATCGTCCTCGTCGGCGACGCGAATTTCCCTCGCGCCCTGTGCTAGCGGGTAACTATCCGATTTTCGCCGTCCCGCCATACTCCCCAAGGCTGGGGGAGGCGGTGAAATCGCCGTAACCCGCGCCGTGGGTTCTCGACAAGGCCGGCGATAGACCCCAACTGTATGGCCTGGTTAAGGGCTGGGAGCCGCCATCGTGATCCGGACGATCCTCAATATCCTTTGGTTCATCCTGGGCGGATGGCTTTCGGGCCTGCTGTGGCTGCTGGGCGGCCTGATCCTGGCCATCACCATCGTTGGCCTGCCCTATACGGGCGCGGCGTGGCGCATCGCCGGCTTTGCCTTCTGGCCGTTCGGCAAGGAGATCGTCAGTCGCGAGATTGTCGCCGGCAAGAGCGACCTGGGCACCGGCCCCCTGGGCTTCGTACTTAACGTGATCTGGTTCGTCTTCGCCGGCTGGTACATCGCGCTCAGCCATCTGATTATCGCCTTCGCCGAGGCGATCACGATCATTGGCATCCCCTTCGCCATCAAGGACTTCCAGTTGGCCCTCATCGCGCTGGCTCCAATCGGCCGCGAGGTGGTGGAGGTTCGGCGATAGGCGTCAGAAGCCGGTGAATAGACGGTCGAGGGCGCGACGGATTTCGTCTTCGTGCTCAACGACGGAGCCGACGCGACCGCCGACAAGCCGGACATCGACGGCGACGAGTTCGCCAACGGAAAGGACATAGCCGTTGCCCTGAAAGGCGATCGAAAGGCTGACCTTCGTATAGACTTGGCGCCCGTCGCCACGCAGCATCGGCGCCACCAGAACTGTCGGCATCGCCTCCAGCAAGTGGGACTGCATCACCACGACAAACGGCGCATAGAGTCTTGACGCCGAAATATTGTGACGGACTTCGAACTGCCGCACCTACCAAGTGCGCATGTCGTCGCCGAAAGCGCCGTATCTGTCGATGCGTTCCTGATGATCGCGGATCGCCTCTGCGTTCTCCTCCGCCCACCGCCTCGCCCGTTCCTCGGCGCCGGCGGGATCGACCTTCTGCAGATGCAGGCGGAGCTGGGTTTCGCTCAGGCCGGCGACGGAAAGCCCTAGCCGCTGGGCCTGGGCCAGCAGTTCGGCGTCAATTTCGAGATCGCGTTGCGGGGCGTCCATGGGCCGCGAGCGTATCATCCCTCCTCATCCTCCGACAGCAGCACGTCCAGGATGGTCTGGCGGCGGTTGAGGAAGCTGCGGGTCACCGTGACGTGGTCGAGGTCCTCATACTCCACTCGCTCCAGACCGCGTTCGGAGGTCTCGTAGATCCACGCGTCGGTATAGCCGAGAATGATCGGCGAATGGGTGGCGATGATCAGTCGCGACCGGGCCAGCACCAACTGGTGCAGCTTGGCCAGAAACGACAGCTGCCGACTGGGCGACAGGGCGGCTTCTGGCTCATCGAGGATATAGAGGCCGTCGCCCTCGAAGCGATGATCTCGCCATGTGACCGCTCATGCAGCCCCATCTGGCCGCGTCGGCTCGTGCCGGAGGCTTCCAGATAACTCGCCGTGGTGAAGAAGCTTTCGGCGCGCAAGAAATAGCCGTCCCTGGCTTTGATCGGCGCCCGGACGGGTCGCACGAACTGGTGTAGCGGCGAATGCGACTCTCGGGTCGAGTAGCGATGGTCCTTTGACCCGCCTTCGGCATTGAAGCCCCACGCCACTGCCAGAGCCTCGATCAGGGTCGATTTCCCCGAACCGTTCTCACCGACCAGAAAGGTCACACGTGGATGGAAGGCGATGCTCTCCAGACCACGCAGCACCGGCAGGTTGAAGGGGTAAGCCTCCGGATCCCAGCCTTCACGGCGCTGGATCAGAGCTTCGATCCAATAGGGACGGCCGAGCACGGTCATCTAAAGTTCCCGATACGTTCCCTCGAAGATTGCACATCGGGCGATGTTTGCAATCGAAAGTCGCACCTTGAAGAACGGTCAGTCCGGTCTATCCGGCCGACCAAATGGCCAGCGCAGAACACCAGCGGCCCAGAGCGGCGCCCAGATGAGGAGCGGCTGCAGGATCAACAGTCGCGGGGCGTGATACCACCAGGAACTGGGCAGCGGCGGCGCGGAGACGCCGCTCAAGGCGTGATAGATATTGGCCGGCCAGACGCACAGCGCGTACAGCGCCAGCATGATGCTCGCCAGCCGGCGTGTTCGGGGGATCAGCAGTCCTGCGGCGCCGGCGATCTCGCAAAGACCGGTCAGGATCACCACTTCGCGCGGAAACGGAACCAGCGGCGGCATGATCGACAGGAAGCCGCCGCTGGACACGATGTGCAGGACGCCGAACGGCGCATAGATGGCCGCGATCAGCAGACGGGTGCAACCACGGGCATCCATGCGATCAGCCGGGCGAGATCATGTTTTCCGGGCGCACATATTGGTCGAACTCCTCGTTTGTCAGATAGCCGCCGCCGACGGCTTCCTCGCGCAGGGTGGTGCCGTTCTTGTGTGCCGTCTTGGCGATCTTGGCGCAGGCGTCGTAGCCGAGCTTGCCGTTCAGGGCCGTGACCAGCATCAGGCTATTTTCGACGCCCTTCCTGATGTTGTCGATGCGCGGTTCGATGCCGACGACGCAGTTGTCGGTGAAGCTGATCGCGGCGTCTGCCACCAGGCGCACTGACTGCAGGAAGTTGTATGCCATCACCGGGTTGAAGACGTTGAGTTCGAAATGGCCCTGGCTGCCGGCGAAGGTCAGGGTCGAGTGGTTGCCAAACACCTGGGCGCAGACCTGGGTCAGGGCTTCGGACTGGGTCGGATTGACCTTGCCCGGCATGATCGACGAACCAGGCTCGTTCTCCGGCAGGGCCAGTTCGCCGAGGCCGGCGCGCGGGCCTGAGCCCAGGAAGCGGATGTCGTTGGCGATCTTGAACAGGCTGGCGGCAACCGTGTTGATGGCCCCGTGGGTGAAGACCATGGCGTCGTGGGCGGCCAGGGCCTCGAACTTGTTCGGCGCGGTCGTGAAGGCAAGGCCCGTGACGGCGGCGATCTTCTCAGCGACCAGTTCGGCAAAGCCGACGGGAGCGTTCAGGCCGGTGCCGACGGCGGTGCCTCCCTGGGCCAGCTGCATCAGCATCGGCAGGGTCATCTCGATGCGGGCGATGCCGTTCTCGATCTGCTGGGCGTAGCCGCCGAACTCCTGGCCCAGCGTCAGGGGTGTGGCGTCCTGGGTGTGGGTGCGGCCGATCTTGATGATGTCCTTCCACTCGGCGGCCTTGGCGGCCAGGGCCTTGTGGAGGTGCTTGAGGGCGGGCAGCAGGTCATGGACTACCTGCTCGGCACACGCGATGTGCATGGCCGTCGGGAAGGTGTCGTTCGACGACTGGCTCATATTGACGTGGTCGTTGGGATGGACTGGCTTCTTGGAGCCCATCTCGCCGCCCAGCATCTCGATGGCGCGGTTCGAGATCACCTCGTTGGCGTTCATGTTCGACTGGGTGCCGGAACCGGTTTGCCAGACCACCAGCGGGAAGTGATCGTTCAGCTTGCCTTCAATGACCTCGTTGGCGGCTGCGACGATGGTCTCGGCGACCTTCGGATCCAGCTTGCCCAGAGCCAGATTGGCTTCAGCGGCGGCGCGCTTGACGATCCCAAGCGCCCGCACGATCGGCAGGGGCTGCTTTTCCCACCCGATCTTGAAGTTGCCGAGCGAGCGCTGGGCCTGGGCGCCCCAGTAGCGGTCGGCGGCGACTTCGATGGGGCCGAAGGTGTCGGTCTCAATGCGCGTGGCGGTCATGCGGCGGGTCTCCGGAAAAACGGTCGAGCGCGGTCTAGACCCAAGGCGGGCGCAGAGCAACGTCGTGGTTGCGATATGGCGCGCACGGCCTTACGGCTCGCCAATCCGGCTGGTTGGAGATGCCCATGAGCCCGCACATCGCCCTGCTGCGCGCCGTCAATGTCGGTGGCCGCAAGGTCCTTAAGGACGACATGCTGGGCCTGGCCAGGGGCCTGGGTTTCGACGACGCCAGGACGCTGCTGGCCAGCGGCAATCTCGTGCTGTGGGGCGCGGCGGAAGGCGGCGAGGCGTTGGAGAAGCGGCTGGAGGACGGGCTCGAAAAGCGCATGGGCCTGCGGACCGACTTCATGGTGCGCTCGCCGGCCGAACTGAAGGCTGTCATCGCCGCCAATCCTTATAAGGAACAGGCCAAGACCCGACCTAACCACCTGCTGGTCAACTTCCTGAAGGCGCCCATCGCCCAGGCCGATGTCGAGATCCTGCGCGCGGCGATTACAGGGCCGGAGACGCTCCAGGCGATAGGACGCGAGCTCTATATCGATTTCCCGATCGGCATGGCTGACTCGCTGCTGGACCGGGAATGGAAGAAGACCAAGCGCCAGCCTGTAGGCACGGCCCGCAACTGGAACACGGTTCAGAAGCTGGCGCAGATGGTGGGCCTGTGACCCTCAATCTCGACGGACAGGACTGGACCCACCACGGCAAGGTCCGCGCCCGCGAGGTCGGCGGCGAACTGACCCTCGTCGTCGATGGCCTGACGACCCAAGGCAAGTACTACAAGCCGCTTATCTACGAGTTCTTCCGCAAGGTCTGGCGCGGCGCGCGGCCGGCCTGGGGCGAATTCGAGGTCGACATCTTCATGGAATATGTCGGCGAGCCGCCGTGGATGGACCTCGACAACCTGGCCAAGGCGCTGCTGGACTCGATCAAGGGCTATGCCTTCCACGACGACGCCCAGGTCGGCCGGCTGCTGGTGGAGCGCCGGCCGGGGGATCGCGAGCGGATCATCATCCTGGTGCGAAAGCGCGCCTCAGGCCTTTTGCGGCGCACGCTCGAAGGCTGAGGCGGCCAAGGCTGTGAACAGCACCATCAAGAAGGCGCCATAGCGGCCCAGGCTGACCGGGTCGGCGGAGGGCATCAGCATCTCGAACTGGCCGATCACCACGGCGCTGGCCATCAGGCCGGGCGCGGCGAAGGTCAGCATCGGCAGCATGCGCTTGCCCCGCCTGACGTGGCGCAGGCGCGCCGCAGCGTGGAACACGAAGGTCACGAAGGCCGCCGCTGCGAAGGCGTTGATCGCATAGAACCAGAAGGCGCTCTCCAGAACCCCGCCTCCGAACGCGGCGTAAAACGCCGTCGCCGCCAGCCAGGCTCCAAGACCCGCTCCGCCAAATATCAAACCGTCCTGCTTTGACACGTCGTCCCCTCCCAAAGGTCTTCCCATGGGAGAACAGTGCAATTCCAGCGCCGGTTCTGGAGCGGATCAGCCGCTCCAGGGCAGCAGGAAATTCCATAGTGTCAGCAGGATCGTCAGGGCGGTGTAGAGCAGGGCGGTGCAGGTGAAGGCTAGCTTTCGCAGCGTGGTCCAGCTGTCGACCCGCCGTCCGCCGCGCCAGACTACCGGAGCCATGACCAGGGTGACGGCGGTCAAGACGCTGGCTACCAGGGCGCAGGCCGAGGCGATTACCAACCAGCCACTCGGCCAGCCATAGAACACCCAGGCGATGTCGCCAGACTTGGCGGCGAACACGCCCACGCAGCACAGGGCGATCAGCCACAGCGTAGCCTGGGTGGTCTGCAGCAGATTGGCTCGGGTCTGGGTCGGGGTCTGGCGCGTCTCGCGACGGTCGCGCATGAACACGCCGGCTAGGGTGGCGATGGCGGCGAAGGCCGAAAGCGACACGATCCAGGTCAGGAGCCCGGCACTCATCGGGAAGCCTATCCGCTCGAATGCCGCGAAGCCGGTCGAGCCATAGAACCGCGTGGCGCGGCCTCCTGCGGTTTCGAAGACCAGGGTTCTGGCGCTGTCGCTTGCCTGAAACACGCCTGGCTTGTCGGTGGCGTTCCACAGGGTGGACTTGCCGTCCGTCAGCATGGCCAGTTGGCCGTCGGGCGTGACGCGCACCTGGGCGCGCTGGGTGATGCGGCCGATAAAGCCTTCTAGGCCGCGATAGGCGCGGCGCGTGCCCAGATAGTCGCCCTCATAGATCCGGGCCGCGTCGGCGCTCAGCGGACGCGCGATGGGGACAGCGGGGCGCGGCGCATAGAAGCGTTCGACGATGGCGGTGGGCACCACCGAAGGCAGCTGGGCGCCGGTGTCGGTGTTCACGGCGATGAACACGCCCAGCCCCAGGTCGGGAACGACGACCATGTTGGAGAAGAACCACAGGGTGGCGCCGTTATGGCCAAAGCCGCGGCGACCGCCGGGCAGGGCGATGTCCTGGAAGCCGGCGTTCCAGCCCGCAGCTTCCGGAGCAGGTTGATACATGGGCGTGCGGAAGGCCTGGGCGGTGCGCGGCGAATAGATCGTCTTGCCGTCGATCGTGCCATTGCCCAGCAGCAGCATCATGTAGCGGCTCATGTCCGCCGCCGTCGACGACGCGCCGCCCGCCGGGGCGATCTGGCCGGTCATTTCGGCCGGCTGCTCGCGCCAGCCAAGCTGCGTCCAGCGAAAGCCCGCCGAGCGGTCGGCGGCGAGGGCAGGGGCCATCGGCGCGGGCAGGCCGTCGCTCCATGGGTGGGCGTCCCGGAAGGTGGTCCGGGTCATGCCGGCCGGGAAGATGATCTCCTCGGCGACCAGCTGCTCGAACGGCTTGCCGGTGACATTGGCCACGGCGGCGCCGGCCAGGGCCACGCCATAGTTGGAATAGGCCGGCAGGGCGCCGGGCTCGCGCACGCGGCGCGGTCGCTCTTGGCGCAGATATTCGTTCAGGGGCCGGACGCGCTTCCAGTCGTGCTCGAACAGCTGGCCCATGGCCCGGTCCTCAAACCCTGCCGTATGGGTCATCAGGTGGCGAAGCTGGACAGGAGCCTGGTCCTTGCCGCGCACCTGCAGAGACTCGGGCAGGTAGAGGTTCACCGGACCGTCCAGCCGCATGCGGCCGGCCTCGATTTCGTTCATCAGGGCGATCCAGGTGAACGTCTTGGAGATCGAGGCAATACGGAACAGGGTCCTGTCGGGATCGACCGCGCGGCGCTCCTTGAGGCTGGCGACGCCATAGCCCTTCTTCAGCACCACCTGGCCGTTCTGGACGACGGCGATGGTTACGCCGGCGATGTGGTCCTCGACCATGCTGCGGCGAACGAGGCCGTCGACGAAGGCTTCAAGCTCGGCGGGCGGCAGGGGCGTGACGCCGGCGACGGGCGGAGCGATGGGCGCAGCGGGCGCGACGACCGGCCCGCTGACCGTCTGGCGGGGCGCGGCGGGTCGGGGCCGGGGACGACGGCGCAGGCTGGTATAGGGTTTGGGGCCTTCGGATACCGAGGGCGCGATGGGCTCGGACTGAGGCGGCGGCGCGGGTTCCTGGGCCTGGGCGAGGCTCGCCGACACCAGAAAACCGATCATGGCCGCGATCAGAGCGGCTCTGGACGAAAAGCGCGACGTCAAGGCCGACCCCTCAGGCTGAATGACTTCAGCCGACTTCTAGGGCGCCTCGCAGCGCGTTCAAAGGCCGGCGTGCGCTATTGGCGTCTATTGCTGGGGAGACTCTCACGGCGATCCGGATTTGGTCCGTGCGAACGCATAGAGCGGCAGCAGTGGTCGCAGGGCCGCGCCGATCCAGACCTGGGGCTCGGAGGCTGGTTCCGCCCCGACCTCGACCTCCTTTCGCGCCACGCAGGTCTGGACCGCCGCGCCCAAGGCGATGAAGTCCGTGGCCTGCCGCGCGGACGACAGGAAGCAGTCGTCGAAGAACGGATATTTGTCGCCCTCGCCGCAGCCGAACGAGGCCCGGTCGGGGCGGGCGGCGGTCAGGATCATGCGGTCGGGCTTCCTCAGCGCCGGAACAAACACGCCCGAGAAACAGGCCGAGATCACCACCACGGTCGGGCGCGAGGGGCAGGCGTCGGCGATCAGGGCCGCCAACTGCTGCGGTCGCAGCAGGTCCTCGCCCAGCAGGGCGCCCTCGGGGCCGCCATGCGAGCTGATATAGAACAGGCAGCCGGCCTTGGTCGTTCGGGCGCTTTGCTTGAGGCCGGCGTGGACCGAGCGCGCGTTAGAAGGGCCTGGTGCGACGGCGGGATAGCGGGCCGGCCGCACAGAGAACTGGCGCACTGCGGCCGGATCGAAACCGATGTCGGTCAGGGTGAGGGCGACGTCTCGCCGGGCGTTGTCGAAGGCCTCGGTCGAGGCGCCGGAGTTGGCGCGCCAATCGCCGGCCACGACGACGGCCGACCAGCGGGAGAACGGCGCTTCGGCGAAGGCCGGTCCCAAGGGAGCGAACGACGTCAGGGTGAGCAGGAGAACGCTGACAAGAATGCCCGCCGTGCTCCGCATAGCCGGCTCCTATTTCTTGAACCGGTCGAAGGGGGTCGGGATGGCGGTGCCGGAGGCCTTGGCCAGCAGCCGGCCCTCGCCGTCGTAGAGCTCGCCCTCGGTGAAGCAGACGGTCTTGCCCCACTTCACCACCCGCCCGACGGCGCGCAGAGGCCCGGGCATCGCGGGCCTCAGGAAGCTGGTCTTCATCTCCAGCGTCGGGACGACGTGGGTCATGCCCGAACTGATCAGGCCAGCCACCGACATGCACTCGTCCAGCATGGCGCAGACATAACCGCCCTGGATCTGGCCCATCGGGTTGCACAGCAGGTCGGCGCGCGCCTCGAAGCCCACCTCGACCTCGCGGTCGGCCTGGCGAACGGCCAACAGCTGGAAGCCAAGGGTGCGCGAGCCCGAAGGCTGGCTCTTGGACGCGCGGAAACGCTCGAGGATCTCCTCGTCGGTCAGAACCCTGGATTCGTTCGCCGCGACGTCGCTCACCCGCTACTTCTTCCGGAACTGGTCGAGGGAAATGATCTTCGGCGCGTCCTCGCCGCCGCCCTCGGTGGGGGCGTCTGGCTCGGGCTCGACGGTTGGTTCCGGCGGAACCACGTCGGGGGCCTCGAACTGCAGGGCGAACTGCACGGACGGATCGTAGAATCGGGTCACGGCCGCATAGGGCACCGACAGGCGCTTGGGCTGGCCGCCGAACTTCAGGGTGACCGAGAAGAAGGTCTCGCCCGGCGCCAGGTCCCAGTACTGGTGCTGCAGGATGATGGTCATCTCGTCGGGATATTTGCCCAGCAGGTCCTGCGGACCTGACACGCCGGCCGCCTGGGTCTTGAACGTGATGTAGAGATGATGCGGCTCGGGCAGACCGCCAGGAGCCGCCGCCTTCTTCAGGGCCGCCTTCACGACGCCGCGCAGGGCGTCCTGGGCCATGGCCTCGTATTGCATAAGGTCTTCAGGCGGATTGGTGGGGGCCATTGCGGTCCGTCTAGAAACTGGGGAACTGAAACAAGACTCCCAGCGTAGCGCGTCACGGCCCCCGGGCAAAGATGCGGGAAGCGGCGCCGACGGCACAAATTTTGGGAATGGTTAAAGTGGAGGGATTCTGTTGGCAGGCTCCCCCATTCCTTCTCGAAGAGAGAGGAGGGAGCCCCGGCTGCCACTTGTGGAAAGTGGATGGATTCTGTTGGCAGGCTCCCCCATTCCTTCTCGAAGAGAGAGGAGGGAGCCCCGGCTGCCACTCGTGGAAAGTGGAGGGATTCTGTTGGCAGGCTCCCCCATTCCTTCTCGAAGAGAGAGGAGGGAGCCCCGGCTGCCACTTGTGGAAAGTGGAGGGATTCTGTTGGCAGGCTCCCTCCGGGCCCCGCCTAAGGATCTGAACCCCTAGGACTTAAGAGGCGAATTCGCTAGCACCGCATTACGCAGCGATAGCGAACTCTTCAGCGAAGTTATCGTTCGCAGTTAGTTTGGCGGCCCGATACGGTGAGCCACGCCGAGAGAAAGCATTACACCTTTACACGTCTGTCGATGCTGATCGGCCCCATGCAGTCCCATGATAACTTGGGAGAGATTGGTGGAGCCGCCGGGAATCGCACCCGGGTCCAGTCCGTTTATTACGTGCGCGTTTATCCCCATAGTCCGGCCGAGACCGGACATTCACAATATAGGGGGTTCGCGCTCCGGATGGAAGGCTCGTCAGCGTCTTCTTCACCAATGCTGAGGCGGCCATCGGCCAGACGGCCCGTGGCGACGGCCCCGGAGCCTTCGAACAGCTTCAGTTTTTCGCCGACCAGCACATAGACGCAGGTGAAGGCTTCTCGCAGCGTGGCGTGGCGTTCGCGGAACGAGCCGTCCAGGCGAAGCTGAGGCTGATGCGTCCATCGGGCGAGGACCAGATGCCGGAAACGGGAGTGTGGGCGATCATTGGGCGCTCCTCCATTCTGTGTGGGCGGCGGGAGAGGGCGGAATGGCCGAAACGGCGACGATCGTGGCTGCGCCGGCCATCAGGGCGGCGGCGAACCAGCGCGGCGCCGCGACCGCCCGGCGGGGCGTGTGGCGGGTCATGCAAAGGACTCTGAATTGGGGGCGGGCCGCGTTGCGGCGGAACAAGGCCACTATGACCGACGGCGCTCGAAATCCGATAGATCAATGGTCCGCGTTGATTGCTCGATAATCCGAGATGCCGTTCGAACGCGTGACGTTGAACGGCCCTTGAGCTAGGTCAATCAATCAAGGGATTTGAGATGGACGCACGTGAAAAGCTCGCGGCGCTGATTGAACGATTCACGCCTGAAGAGGGCGTCAACGAGACCTGTTGCGGGCCTCGCATGAGCCTGTATCGCGCCACGAGGCCAAGTGAACCGGTCCATGCGGTGCATGAGCCCTCGCTATGTGTGCTGGTTCAGGGCCGCAAGCGGGTTCTGGCCGGTGACGCCGTGCATCATTATGGCTCGACCAACTACTTCCTGGCAGCGGTGGATGTGCCGGTCGTGGGGCAGGTGATCGAGGCCTCGCCCGAGGCGCCCTATCTGTGTTTCCGCATGAGGCTGGATCCTGCGGTGATCAGCGAGCTGATGATGGAGGCAGGCCTAGCGGCGCGGCTCGAGGCCGAGGCTTCAACGGCCTGCGGTCTTGCGGTCGGCCTGCTGAACCCGGCGTTGATCGACGCCACGATGCGGATGGTGCGCCTTCTGGAGAGCCCAGAAGACGCGCCGATCCTGGCCCCGCTGATCGAGCGCGAGATCCTGTATCGCGTCATGACCGACGAGCATGGCGCGCGCCTGGCCCAGATCTGCCGCGCCGACGGCCGCCTGCGCCAGGTCAGTCGCGCCATCGGCTGGATCAAGCGCAACTACGACCAGCCTTTTCGCATCGAAGCGGTGGCGGAAGAGGCGCGGATGAGCGTCTCGACCCTGCACCAGCACTTCAAGGCGGTGACGGCGCTCAGTCCTCTGCAGTACCAAAAGCAGCTTCGTCTGCAGGAGGCGCGCCGGCTGATCCTGATCCAGCACATCGACGCCGCGGCGGCGGGACACGCTGTCGGCTATTACAGCGCCTCCCAGTTCAGCCGCGAATATGCGCGGCTGTTCGGAGCCCCGCCTTTGCGAGACGCCGCCCGGCTGAGGGATTGTCCGGCCATGGTGATGGAAGCCTACAGGCCTTTCCGACCTGATGAAGCCTCAGGTCGGAAAGGCCTGTAGCCCAGTTCGCGGGCGGGGGGCGGGCGCTGTCAACCTGTGCTGCATCGCGGGCGGCGTCGCCAAGGGCCTGGGTCAAAATGTTGGGAACCGGCTCCGATGCCGGGCCGGGCTTTGTCGGTCTGGGCATCGGCATCGCCTTGGCCGTGATCCACATCGTCGGCATTCAGGTCACTGGCGTGGCGGTCAATCCGGCCCGCTCCTTTGGCCCGGCGGTGCTTGTCGGCGGGCAGGCCCTGGCGCAGCTGTGGCTGTTCTTCGTGGCCCCTGCGATCGGGGCTGTGCTGTGCGCGCTTCTCTACCGCTTCAAAATCCTGAAGGTGGGCTGACCGGCCGGGGCGTCGGCGGGATCGCCGCCGACGCCCCGGCCTCCCGTTCATCCTCGGGCGGTAGCGGCACGGAGGGCGGCTGGGGCCGAGCATTGGCTGCGGGCTTCAGCAGGCCGCCGGAGGCGATCAACTGCTCATAGGCCATATGCTGGCGCGAGACGTCCGCGCCTCGCGGGAACACCGCGTCGAAGCGGGCATCTCGCCCCACCGCCGCATTCAGGGCCAGGCCCAGGACATGGGCGATAGAACCTACCTCGGCGTCGTCGCAGGCTCGCCGCAGATGCCGCGCCTGACCCGCGATCAGCAGGGTGATGTCCCAGGCCACGCCGTCGAGGCACACGGGCGACACCGAGCCGTCACCGTAGTCGACCGTCACGTCGCGCGGCTGGTCCCACACCGCATCGCCGATCAGGGCTTTCAGCGCAGGGATTTGTTCAGAGGGCAGCTCGGCGTTGATGTCGACCCGGCGGTCGATCTCCGGCGTGCAGCACCCCTGACCTGCGCGGGCCTGGACAAAGGCGCGGCCGTCGCGGCGGGTGGTGACACGGATCACCGTCTGGCGCACCCCGCGCGAGGGCCTGGCCCAGACCTCCAGCATCATCTCGCCGCGTCGCACCAACTGGTTCTGAAGCGGCTGCAGGCCCCAGAGCCGATAGAGCAGGGGCTCGACGCCATTGGCGATGGGGATCGGCTCCTCACGGCGGCCGAGACGACGGCCATAGAGAGGATCGAGATCGGAAGACGGGCGAGGCGTCTCTGGCGACCACCAGACAGCTGGATCAGGTGGCGGCAGGTTGGGCGTAAACGGAGGCGCGGCCTGCTGGGCGGCGAGGGCCAGCCCTGCGATCAATCCAGCAAGGCTCATCGCCGTACTCCGCTACATACCTTCAATGCCCCGCTCGATGGAAAGCACCCCCGTGCGGGAAAGTTCCACCAGGCCCAGCGGGCGCATCAGGTCCAGGAACTTGTCGATCTTGGACGGCGCGCCAGATATCTCGAAGACGAAGCTCTCAAGGGTGGTGTCCACCGGCTTGGCGCGGAAGATGTCGGCGACCCGCAGGGCCTCGACCCGGTCGGCGCCCGAGCCGCGCACCTTGACCAGGGCCAGCTCACGCTCGACGCCGTTGGGGTCGCGGGTCACGTCGTGGACGCGGCGAACGCTGACCACCTTCTGAAGTTGAGCCTCGATCTGGTCCAGCACATGACGGGTGCCGCGCGTCACCACGGTGATGCGGCTGGTGTGGGCCTTGTGGTCGGTCTCGGCGACCGTGAGGCTCTCGATATTGTAGCCGCGCGCGGCGAACAGCCCGACCACGCGATGCAGCACGCCCGGTTCGTTATCGACCAGCAGGGCGAAGGTCGCGGTCTGCTCGGCTTCAGAGGCGACGGGCATGTCGTAGGCGGATCCGGAGGCGGCGGGGGCGTTGGTCATGGGGTCGTTTCTAAGCAAAGAGGGACCGAAGGGCGAGGGGCAGCTTAAACCAACCCTGCCCCAGCCTCGCCGATCACGTTCCCGATGTCCTCGACCTCGCCCATGATCATCTCGTTGTGGGCCTTGCCTGAGGGGATCATCGGCAGGCAGTTTTCGTGCTTCTCGACGCGGCAGTCAAAGACCACGACCTTGTCGCTGTTGATCATCTCCAGGATCTTGCCGTCCAGCTCGGCCGGGTCGCTGCAGCGGATGCCGACGGCGCCGTAGGCTTCGGCCAGCTTCACGAAGTCGGGCAGGCTGTCGGAATAGGAGTGGCTGTAACGCTCGCCGTGCAGCAGCTGCTGCCACTGACGGACCATGCCCATCCACTCGTTGTTGATGATGAAGATCTTGACCGGCAGGTTGAACTGGATCGCCGTCGACAGCTCCTGGATGCACATCTGGATCGAGGCTTCGCCGGCGATGTCGATGACCAAGGCGCCCGGATGGGCCATCTGCACCCCGATGGCGGCAGGCAGGCCGTAGCCCATGGTGCCCAGGCCGCCCGAGGTCATCCAGCGGTTGGGCTCCTCGAAGCGATAGAACTGCGCGGCCCACATCTGGTGCTGGCCGACCTCGGTGGTGATGTAGGTGTCGCGGCCCTTGGTCAGCTCGTACAGACGCTCGATGGCGTACTGTGGCTTGATGGTGGTTTCCGAGCCGCGATAGTTCAGGCACTGGCGAGCGCGCCAGGTGTCGATCTGGGCCCACCAGTCGCTCAGCGCGGCCTTGTTAGGCTGGTGGCCGGCGGACTTCCAGGCTGCGATCAGATCTTCAAGGATGCTGCCGGCGTCGCCGATGATCGGCAGGTCGACGCGGACGTTCTTGTTGATCGACGAGGCGTCGATATCGATGTGGATCTTCTTGGAGCCTGGCGAGAAGGCGTCCAGCCGGCCAGTGACGCGGTCGTCGAAGCGGGCGCCGACGCAGATCATCACGTCGCAGTCGTGCATGGCGTTGTTGGCTTCGAAGGTGCCGTGCATGCCCAGCATGCCCATCCAGGCTGGATCGGCGGCCGGGAAGGCGCCCAGACCCATCAGGGTCGAGGTGACCGGCGCGCCGGTCATGGCCTGGAACTCGCGCAGCAGTTCGCTGGCGCGGGGACCGGCGTTGATGACTCCGCCGCCGGTATAGAAGATCGGCCGGCGGGCGCGGGCGATCAGGGCCGCTGCCTCGGCGATGCGGCTCGGTTCGCCCTTGGTCCGTGGATTATAGGCGTGGGTCGATGAGACCTCGGTCGGGCCGTAATATTCGCCCTTGGCGAACTGGACGTCCTTGGGGATGTCGATCAGCACCGGGCCAGGTCGGCCGGTAGTGGCGATCTTGAACGCCTCATGGATGATCTGCGGCAGGTCGCGGACGTCTTTGACCAGATAGTTGTGCTTGGTGCACGAGCGGGTCATGCCGACTGTGTCGGCCTCCTGGAAGGCGTCGGTGCCGATCAGGTGCGTGGGGACCTGGCCGGTGATGACGACCATCGGAATGGAGTCCATCAGGGCGTCCATGATGCCGGTGATGGCGTTGGTGGCGCCCGGGCCCGAGGTGACCAGAACGACGCCCGGCTTGCCCGAGCTGCGCGCATAGCCCTCGGCGGCGTGGGTCGCGCCCTGCTCGTGGCGGACCAGGATGTGCTGCAGGCGAGGCTCATGGAACAATGCGTCATAGATCGGCAGGACCGCACCGCCCGGATAGCCGAACAGCACCTCGACGCCCTGGTCCACGAGGCCGCGAACCACGATCTCGGCGCCGGTCATGGCGCGTGAGGTGTCGGCGGCGGCGGGAGCCTGGCTCTCGATGGTTTGGTGGGCGGTCATGGCGGTGGTCCGTAGGGGGAAGCTGGAAGGGGAAAGCTGAAAAGAAAAAAGGTCCCGAAGGACCTTTGCGCGCGCGACTGAACTACGACGTGACTTCGAGGTCACATCGCGGACAGCCGCTCCATAAGTACGATCATGGTTTTGCGCACGAGTCTTGCTCCAAAGCTACGTGGAGGGTGATGCCATGCGCCAAAGGGGCCGTCAAGGCCGGTTTGAAGGCATGGATGTGCCCTATTGTCCCAATTCAGCCGTCCAGCGTCTCGAGCAACAGCCGCAGCGCGGCCCCCGCGAAGGCCTGCATGTTGGCCGGACGCTCGTCGCTGCCGGTTTCCAGGGTGGCGCTGACCGACGTCTCCTCGCTGACCACGGCCGTGCAGGTGTGGCCTGGCAGGTCTCCATAACGGTTGCCATCCGGGCCCGCCGCGCCAGTCTCAGACAGGCCCCAGGTTGCCTTCAAGTTCTTGCGCGCCACGCGGGCCAGCATCACGGCGTAAGGCTCACTAGCGGAACGAAGACCGTCCATGGCCTTCTGCGGAATGTCCATCAGGGTCAGCCTGGCGCGCGCCGTGTAGACCACCGCGCCGCCGACATAGAACTTCGACGCGCCCGGCACCGCCAGCAAGGCCGCCGAGATCAGGCCGCCCGAAGAGGACTCGGCGATGGCGACGGTTTCGCCCCGCGCGATCAGGCGTTCGGCGACGCGTTCGGCGAGGGCGTTCAGGTCGGACATCAGGCGTTCCTTGTCATGGGCAGGAGGGGTCAAACCCGCTCCCAGTCGGGGGTCTGGTTCCTGAACCAAGTGAGCTGACGCTTGGCGTAGCGGCGGGTTTCCTGCCGTGCGGCGTCCAGGGCCTGGTCCAGGGTCGTCTCGCCGCGCAGGTGGCTGGCCAACTCGCGATAGCCCAAGGCCTTGAGAGCAGGCAGGGCGGGGCTGAGGCCGCGGGCCTCGATGGCCGCCACTTCCCCAAGCGCCCCATTCTCGACCATCACCTCCAGGCGGGCGTCGCAACGGGCATAGAGTTCCGCGCGGGGGGGATCGAGGATCACGCCCTTCCAACTGCCAGGCGCCAGCGAGGGGCGGGTGTCGTTTTGCCAGGCGGTCAGGGATCGGCCGGTGGCCACGGCAACGGCGTGGGCGCGCAGCAGGCGCTGGCGGTCGCCGACCTCGATGCGGGTGGCGGCTTCGGGATCGAGCTTGGCCAGGTCCTCGCGAAACTCGTGCTCGCCCTGGGCGGCATAGAGCAGGCCAGAGATCTCCCGCTGGGTGTCCGACACAGCGGGCACATCAGCCAGACCATGGGTCAGGGCGCGGAAATAGAGGCCTGTGCCGCCGACCACGACGGCTGGCTTGCCGCGATGGTCGATGTCGCGCAGGGCGATCATGGCGGCTTCCAGCCATTTTCCGACCGACCAGGTCTGGGCCGCGTCGACCGTGCCGAACAGGTGATGTGGAGCCGCCGCCATTTCTTCCGGGGACGGCCCGGCGGTCAGCACTCGCAGGTCAGCATAGATCTGCATGGAGTCGGCGTTGACGATCTCGCCGCCGATTTCCTGGGCTAGACGCATGGCGAAAGCCGACTTGCCGCTTGCGGTCGGGCCAGCGATGAGTGTGATGCGAGTCTGGGACAATCTTGGGTCGAGGCCTTGGTCTCGCGGGAGGACGATCGATGACGCTTACACATCCCATGAAACAAGGTGTCGGCGCCATGGCGATGACGGTCGTGTTGACCGCCGCGCCGGGCGCGTGGGCTCAGTCCCAATCCGCGGCGCCCGCGCCTGCGACGACCGCGAGCCTGGAGGAGCGGCTGGGGTGCGGTTTCATGTTTTTGTCCGCCAGCGAGATCATCAAAGCCTATCCCGCCCTGGCGCCGGGCGTGAACGGGAATAGTGAAGGCGCGTCTGCCATGCTGAGGATGTTCGGCGCTAGCGGTGCGACCATGTTCAACGCAGCGGCGGTCGAGGCTTCGGCCCAGGGCATGGCGCCAGCGGACACGCACCGCCAAGCGCTGGGCTATCTGACCAAGGCGTTTCAAGGCGTCAAAAATTATCGAGGTTCAGAGGGCAAGGCGCGCGCCATGGCGCTTTTGAACCGCTGCGCGGCGGTGGTCGCGCCGCGATCCTGAGCAGTGCGAGGTTGACGCAAGGCGCGCGGTCCAATAGCGGCGCGTTATGCTCAGCATCACGCTCGTCACGCCCGACCCTCTCGCCCTTGTCTCGGCGCGAGACGCCGTTCGCGCCGCCTTATCGGTTGGCTCCGAAACCGTGCTGGGCGACGGGGCGCTAGACCTCTTTGCGGAAGGCGAGGCGGGAGCAACCAAGTCGGTCATCGAGGCCGCCCTGCGGGGTCTCCCCGTCGATTTCGCCGTTCAGGCCGTCGAGAACCGCAGGAAGCGCCTGCTGATCGCCGACATGGATTCCACGATCATCAACGTTGAATGCCTGGACGAGCTGGCCGACTTCGCCGGCGTGAAGGCTCAGGTCTCCGAGATCACCGAACGCGCCATGCGCGGCGAGCTTGCCTTTGAGGGCGCTCTGCGCGAGCGGGTCGGCATGCTGAGCGGCCTTTCGGTCGATGCCTTGCAGTCCTGCTACGACGACCGCGTGCGGCTGAATCCTGGCGCCGAGACCCTGGTCAAGACCATGGCCAAACACGGCGCGCGCTGCGCCTTGGTGTCGGGGGGCTTCACCTTCTTCACCAGCCGGGTCGCCGAGGCGGCGGGCTTTCATCTCAACCGCGCCAACACCCTGATCGAGGCTGACGGCAAGCTGACCGGTCGGGTCGGCGATCCGATCCTGGGCAAGGAGGCCAAGCTGGCCGCCCTGATCGAGGAGACCTCCCTGTTGGGCCTCACGCCCGCCGACGCCTTGGCGGTCGGTGACGGCGCCAATGACCTGGCGATGATCGAGGCCGCCGGCCTGGGCGTCGCCTATCGCGCCAAGCCGATCGTCGCGGCCCAGGCCCACGCCAAGGTCGATCACGCCGATCTCACGGCCTTGCTCTACTTTCAGGGCTATGTGGCTTTGGAGTTCGTCTCGTGAGCTTCCCGCGCCGCGTCGAGGCGGTGGTCTTCGACATGGACGGCCTGCTGCTGGACACCGAGATCGTCTATCGCGCCGCCATGATCGAGGCCGGGTCGATGTTTGGCATCAGTTTCACCGGCGAGGTCTATGCCTCGATCGTTGGCAAGACCAATCCTCAGAGCGCGACCCTGTTGCGCGATCTCTATGGCGAGGACTTTCCGGTCCAGGCCTATTTCGAGCGCGTCTGGAGCGACGTCGAGGATCTGCTCGAAGCCGAGACCAAGCTGAAGGCCGGCGTCATCGAGATCCTGGACTATCTGGACGACCTGGGTCTGCCGCGCGCCATCGCTACTTCCAACGGCATGGTGTCGGTCAAGAAGTATCTGGGGCGCTTCGACCTGCTGAGCCGCTTCAACGCGGTGGTCGCCAATGCCGACGTCGTTCGCCACAAACCGCACCCCGACCCCTATCTGGAAGCCGCTCGCCGTCTCGGCGTCGATCCCGCTCACTGCCTTGCGCTGGAGGATTCCCACCCCGGCGTTCGCGCGGCCCATGCCGCCGGCATGATGACGGTGATGGTGCCTGACATCCTGGATCCGAACGAAGAGATGCACGACAAGTGCGTCCACATCGCCGACAGCCTGCACGTGGTGCTGGACCTGCTGAAGGCGTCAGTCTGATCCTTTAGAGCTGTCATCCCGGCCAAGCGCGAAGCGCGCCGAGCCGGGGCCGCCGGAAGCTGTGAGCCTGTCGTGGTCAAGCGGTGCGAACCGTCTGCTCTTCCGTCTGCGCCGGAAGCTCTATCGACCAGCCGCCCAGGAACTCGGTCAGTTGGCTCAGGCCCATCGGCTTGGCGATGTGATAGCCCTGCGCAAGGTCGCAGCCCATCAATTGCAGCACGGCCAGGGCTTCGCGGGTTTCGACCCCTTCGGCAGTGACTTTCATGCCCAGGCTGTGGGCCAGGTCGACCGTGGACTTGACCAGAAGGGCGTCCTTGCCGCTCGCCTGCAGCGACATGACAAAGGCCTTGTCGATCTTCAGCTCGTCCGCGCGGATCTGTTTTAGATAGGCCAGGGACGACAGGCCCGAGCCGTAGTCGTCGATCGAGACCGGGATTCCGGCGGCGGCGAAGCGTTCCAGCACGCCCAGGGCCACGTCGGGGTTACCGATCACGGCCGTCTCGGTGATCTCGAAACACAGGCGTGCGCCCTCGCGGGTCACCTGCTCAATGGCGCGTTCGGCGAAGTCGGCATCATCGATCAGGCGGCCGGAAATGTTGACCGACATCAGCACGTCGTGACCGGCCGCGTGCAGGACCTTCTGGTCGGCGATGGCCTGGGTCAGGACGCAGTCGGTCAGGGCGCGGATGTGGCCGGTCTCCTCGGCCATGCCGACGAAGAGGTCCGGACGCATCAGGCCGCGAGTGGGGTGGTTCCAGCGGACCAAGGCCTCGACCCCGGTGATCTGGCCGGTGCGCAGATCGAGCTTCGGCTGGTGGTTGAGGAACATGGCGCCAGTGGCGACCGCGTCCAGCATCTCGCTCATCAGCGAGAGGTTCCCCGCCGGATCGCCATAGGCCACGGGGTCGAACACCATCACCTTGCGGTTCGCGGCGCGGGCCTGGTCCAGGGCGATCAGGGCCTGCTCGATCAGGCGCGGCGCATCCAGACCGCCGGCGGTGGTGGTGGCGGCCAAGCCGTGGCTAAGGTGGACATCGACCCGTTCGCCGCCGACCCGGATCGGCCGTTCCAGGTCATTCACCACCAGGTCGATCAGCGGCAACAGAGCGGCCAAGTCGGTAACGTCGGAGACGACACAGAGGGTCGAAGTTGTCAGGCGTCCCACCAGCAGGCCTGGGCTGATGGCCATGATCCGCTCGCCCAGATCGGCGATAAGCTGGGTCGCCAGACCATAGCCGATGGCCGCTCGCATGAAGGGGAAGCGGTCCAGGCCCACGGCGCTGATGATTACCTGCTCGCCGTCGGCGCCCTTGGCCAGACGGTCGGTGATCTCGCGCTCGAGAGCCCGACGGTTGGGCAGGCCGGTCTCTTCGTCATGAAGGGCCTGATGGATCATCTTGGCTTCGCGATCGCGGATCTCCGAGGCCATCAGGTTGAAGCTGTCGGCCAGACGGCCGATCTCGTCGTGGGTCTGGACCTCGACATGAACGTCCTCGCCGCGCTGCAGGCGGCGGGCGGCGTCGTCAAGGGCGGCGATCGGGCGGGCCAAGCTCCGCGACAGCGCCCAGCTGGCGGCGACCACCAGGGCTGCGCCGATCAGGCCGGCGATGATCACGGCGGCGAACAGGGGCCGATAGGGCGCCATGGCTTGGGCCATGGGATAGCGCAGGACCAGCGCCGCCGCGCCGTCATGGCTGAGGGACTTGAGCGGTTTGACCAGCACCAGGTTGTCCGCGCCGCCGGCTTTCAGCAGGCCGGGCTCGTAGGCCTTGGCGCGCAGGGCCGTATCGACATAGAGGCCGATCCGTTCGGGGTCGAAGCCTGTGTCGGTGGTGATCCACCTGTCGCCCCGCCGGTCGAAGACCTGAGCGTCGAGATTGATGGCCGACAGGCGTTCCAGCGCCCGCATTTCGCGGTCGTCCAGCCGGGCGGCGAACACGATCCAGCCGTTCAGGGTCGGGGCCATGATCGGGGCGGAGATCACCTGATAGGGGGCCTTGTCGATAACGAAGACGCCCAGAGCGCCGTCCTCGGCGTCGAGCGCCGTCCACAGCTTTTCGATGTCCAGCTTGGCGGGATCGACGCCCACGACGTCGCCATCGACCCCGACCACGAAAGCCAGGTCCAGGCCCAGCCGCTGGCGCAGGTTGGCGACGGCGGACTCGACGGTAGGCGCATCGTGGGTGGCGACCGCGGCGCGGAAGCCGAAGTCACGCGACAGCAGATCGGCGCCGTCGCGCAGGCGTTGGGTGCGCAGGGCCCAGACGCGGTCGAAAACCGTGCCGCTGGCCGCCAGCCCCTTGCGCACCGTCTGCTGGGCGTTGCCGGCGATGGCCAGATAGACCGTCACCGCGACCAGGCTCAGCGCCAGGGCGAAGAGCCCGGCGTAGAGAACGGTCAGCTTGGTCTGAAGGCGGTTGAACACGGCTGGTCTCAATGGTGCGCCGTCGGCGCGCGCAGATCGATGGTGACGGTTTCACGCGCCGATGCGCCGCCCATGGACGTCAGGGGCAGAGTCTTTTCATTCTCCGGCGCGCGCAGATACGGATGCCAGACGCGAACCACGACAGGACCGGCGGGCAAATCGGCGATGACGGCCACGCCCGAGGCGTCGCTCTTGGCCGCATAGGCGGTATCGACCACCTTGATGAAGCCGATCATCCGGTCGTGGATGTTGCAGCCGATAGCGGCCACGCCGACGGCGGGCAGCTTGACGGTGCGGTTCTCTTCGCGGCCGTAGAGCTTCAGCTCGAACTTGTTGCCGGCCGAGAACGAATAGACGTGGTGGCGCACCTTATCGAGGTTGGGGAAAGTCACCTCGGCGCCTGCCGACACGATCAGCACGAAGGGCGAAAACTGGATGTTCTGCTGCTGAACGCGGTAGGGCCAAGGGAACTTGATCGGTCCGCGCGTGGGTTGGCCATCTGGATTGACCGTCACGACCGCGTCGGGAACGGGCTTGCCGTCCGCGCCGCGAACGGTGACGGTCAGGCTGCCCGCCAAGGCGCTGCCGCTCATCAGCGCAACCATGAGAAGTGCCGCGATGAGTTTCATGCTGAACACCTAACGGCTTTCAAATGAAATCGGCGTTAACATCAGTGTTGCAACGCGGCATTTCAAGTGTTGATGCGGTTAACCTGGAAAGGTTCTGTAAAGTCTTCTGAACGAACCTCTGGATCTGGACATCGAGACGGGCAGGCGCGCGTCGGATCGGCGACGGGGGCGACATGCGGCTTCACCTTGCGAGAACTCTTGGCCTGGCGACCGTTCTGGTCGGGACGCTCGGCTGGGCGAGCGGCGCGGCCGCGGCGGAGATCGACGCCGGTGGCAAGTTGCTGCTGACCGGCGGCGTCAGTTCGCTGGAAGGCGGAGCGGGCGGAGGTTTGGCGACCTGGGGCGTCATCGCCGGCAACGAGACCAATAGTGGCGTCGGCGGGAAGGTCCATGCGACCTATGTCGATGTCTCCGACTACAAGCTGCGCGCCGCGGGGGCCGCCATCGGCTTCCACGACAGGGTCGAACTGTCGATCGCTCGTCAGGAGTTCGACACCGGCGCTACGGGCGCCAAGCTAGGCCTGGGCAAGGGCTTCACCTTCAAACAGGACATCGTCGGCGCAAAGCTGCGGGTGCTGGGCGACGTTGTCTACGAGCAGGACAGTTGGGTTCCGCAGGTCTCGGTCGGCGCGCAGTACAAGAAGAACAATCAGGGCGCCATCGTCCGCGCTGTCGGCGGCAAGAAGGACAGCGGCGTGGACTACTACGTGGCCGCCACCAAGCTTCTGCTCGACCACAGTCTGGTGCTGAGCGGCGCTGTGCGTCTGACCAAGGCCAACCAGACCGGCCTGCTGGGCTTCGGCGGCGACAAGAACGACAGCTACAAGGCCCAGTTCGAGGGCTCGGCCGGCCTGCTGCTCAGCAAACGCCTGGCTGTCGGCGCCGAGTACCGCACCAAGCCCAGCAATCTGGGCTTCGCCAAGGAGGACGACTGGGTCGACCTCTTCGCCGCCTACGCGATCAACAGGACGGTGTCGGTGACGGCCGCCTATGTCGATCTGGGCGACATCGCCACGTTCAAGGATCAGCGCGGGGTCTATATCTCGCTGCAGGCTGGCTTCTAGGAGCGCGCATCATGCGTCATTTCACCAAGAGCGCGGCCCTGGCCGCCGTCATCACCCTCGGTCTCACCGGCGCCGCCCTGGCCCAGGACCCCGTACCGCCCGGCGAGAAGCCGGTCGATCCCTATGCGCAATCCAACGCCAACGCCGGCGCCAGGCCGATGGACGACACCAAGGTCTTCGGGGCGTTTCACGGCAAGGATGGTCTGACACGGATCGCCGCCGACACGGTCGATCGCAGCCTCGCCGATCCGCGCATCAAGGATGTCTTCGCCACCACCGACGTGCCCCGCCTGAAGCGCACACTGGCCGAGCAGTTCTGCTACGTGCTGGGCGGTGGCTGCGCCTATACCGGCCGCGACATGGCGTCGGTGCACAAGGACATGGGCGTCACCAACAAGGACTTCAACGCCCTGGTCGAGAACCTGCAATGGGCGATGGAGAAGGAAGGCGTGCCTTTCTTCGCGCAGAACAAGCTGCTGGCCAAGCTGGCTCCGATGCAGCGCGGCGTGGTCGAGCGGTAATCCAATTACCGCTCTCCCCGGCGAATGCCGGGGTCCAGATCGAGCCCCGGGGAATGCTGTCGCCTTTGCTAGACCAAACGGCGCGTCATCCCCAGACGCTCAGGCTGAATCTGCGTCCCGGCTTTCGCCGGGAAGAGCGGGGTGGGGTGCTACTTGGCTCCCGGAACAGTTTCCGCGTATCGCGGCCAGTTGCCCGCCAACTCGTTCACCACGACACCCCCGACCTTGAAGGCCGCGTCGAGCGAGGACTGCAGGGCCGGCACGCCGGTGTGCTCGCCCAGCAGGTTGGTCGCCGCATCGCCGCCGGGCGGCTGGGTCGTGTAGTTGCTGGCCGTGCGCAGCACCAGCACACGCCTAGGGTCGGAGCGACCCGCGCGGCCAAGGGCGTCGATGGCGGCCAGGACGCCGGTGTCTTCCATGCCAGTCATCACGAAGCCGTCCCGGTCGCCAGTCCAGTAGTCGGCCCACGCCTCGTAGTGCTGGTTGAGGATCGCGCCATGCCAGAAGGCTTGGCCGCTGACCTCGTCGCCCTTCAGCACCATCGGCGGTGTCTGGGCCTTGGGCAGGCCGATATAGGGCGCGCGCAGGGCCTTCAGGGCTTCGTTGTCGGGGATCGCCGCGTCGCGGGTCAGGTCGAAGGCCCAGTCGCGAAGGGCCATGTTGAGCGGGAAGAGGTTCTCGCTGTCCGCCTCTGGCGGCCCCTCATACGGAGCCTTGCGTTGGAAAGGGATCTGGCCGATCGCCCAGGTCTTCGGCATCTCGCGCGGATCGATATTGTAGCCGAAGTCGCTGTCGATGACCGCTCCGATCCAGGCGGCCGAGCCGACCGAGCCCTGGTTCGGGTTGACCCCGGCTATGGCCGCAACCAGCCAGTAGGCCTTGGAGAGGTCGAAGCGCGGATCCAGGCCCAGCGCCATGGTCGAGATCGCCGCGCGATTGGTGCCCATGCTTGTGGAGAGCAGCAGCACCTTGCGTGTGGGGTCGTAGCGAAGGTCGCGAAAGCCGGTCTTGAACGGGATCTTTTGCGGCATGACCTGCGCCCAGGCCTGGAACTCGCCGGCCTTGTCGCCGGTGTCCTCGCCAATCTCGAAGGCGGTCACCACCACCACTCGAACTTCCAGGGGGGCGGCGAGGGCGGGCGCGGCCATCAGGCTGGCAAACAGGCAGGCGAGGATCGCGAGATGGCGCATGGGCTTCCCCGGACAGAAAAAGGGCCGCGAGAGAATCTCGCGGCCCTGGTTCTTTACTGCGCTTGCGGGCCGCGCTGGAAGTACTTGAAGAAGGCGCTGTCGGGTGAAAGCACCAGGGTGGCGTCTCCCTGACCAAGCGACGCCTCATAGGCCTGCATCGAGCGGTAGAAGGCCGCGAAGTTGGGGTCGCGGCCAAAGCTGGACGCGAACAGTTCGGCGCGGCGGGCGTCGCCCTCGCCCCGGATCTTCTCGCCTTCCTCGGTGGCGGTCGCCACGATCTCGCGCTTCTGCTGCTCGCCGATTGCGCGCAGCTGGGCGGCTTCCTGCTGACGAGCGGTCTGCATGCGCTCGAACACCGCCTTCTGGTTGGCCTCGGGCAGATCGGCGCGGCGAATGCGCACATCGATGATCTGGACGCCGAGATCGGAAGCCTTCACTTGGCGGCCGACCTCGTCGCGGATGGCGGCCATGACCACGGCGCGCTTGCCGGCGATCACTTCCTCGGAATTGGCCCGGCCGATGGTCTGGCGCAGCGAAGCGTTGACGATGCGCTCCAGCCGGTCCTTGGCCTTCGTCTCGTCGCCCAGGGTCTTGTAGAACTGGCGCGGGTCGCTGATCCGATAGCGGACGAAGGCGTCGACGACCAGGCGCTCCTGATCGGCGGCGATCACTTCTTCCTGGTCGGCATTCAGGGCGATGTTGCGGTTGTCGAACTTGACCACGCGATCCAGGAACGGCGCCTTCAGATGCAGGCCCGCCGTGCGGACCACGCGGATCGGGTCGCCGAAGCGGATGACCAGGGCCTGGTGGCGCTGATCGACCTGATAGACGGTCGAGCCCAGCAGGACGAGCAGGGCGCCGGCGGCGACGCCGATGGCGGCTAGACGATTTTGCGGACGGATCATTGGACGGCTCCGTCGATGGACTTGACCACGGTGGCGGTCCTCGGACGGAACGCGTCCGGGGGCAGGATCACCGGGGCGCTGGCGCCCTTGTTGTCGATGATGACCTTGTTCGAATTGGCCAGAACGCGCTGCATAGTCTCGATATAGAGACGCTCGCGGGTCACGGCCGGGGCCAGCTTGTACTGGTCGTAGATCTGGTTGAAGCGGGCGGCTTCACCGGCCGCCTCGCGCACGACCTGCTCGCGATAGCCCTTGGCCTGCTGCACGATCTGGGCGCTCTGGCCGCGCGCGACGTTGGCGGCCGACTGGGCGTTCTGGCTGGCGCGCTGCACGTCGCGGAAGGCGTCGATGACCGGCGGCGGCGGGGTGGCCGTCTGGATCTGCACGCTTTCGACGAAAACGCCGGCGTCATAGCGATCCAGAATCTGCTGCGTCAGGCGCTCGGCCTCAAGCTGAAGCTGGCCGCGACCGGTGGTCAGGATCGGGGTGAGGGCGGTCTTGCCGACCACCTCACGCATGGCGCTTTCGCCCACGGCGCGGATCACGCTGTCGGGGTCGCGGATATTGAACAGGTACTTGGGTGCGTCGGACACCCGCCACTGCACCGAAAAGGCCAGGTCGACGATATTCTCGTCGCTGGTCAGCATCAGGCGCTCTTCGCCGCCGTCCGTGCCCGAGCCGCCGATGTCGGTGGTGCGGATCTCGCTGACGGAGACCTTTTCCACGGTTTCGAGAGGGAAGGGCAGGTGGTAGCGCAAGCCCGGGTTGGCCACGCGCGAAAAGGCGCCGAAGGTACTGACCACGCCTTGCTGATTGGGCTGCACGACATAGACGCCGGTCACGGCCCAGAGCGCGACGACAGCGCCAGCCGCCGTCGCGATGGCGCGGGGACGATCGGGGCCCTGGAAGTAGCGACGCAGACGGTCGGTCAGGTCCTCGATCAACTGGTTCACGTCAATGGGCGTCTGGGGATCGCGCGGACCGCCGGTTGGTCGCCTTGGACCGGGGCGAGAGGCATTGTCCTTGTCGCCGCTCGGCGGCGGAGAACCCCAGGGACCAGGGCCAGCATTGTCGTTCCACGGCATGAGCGGCGTCGTCTTCCCGTCGGCTTTATGATTTTCAGCGGGGATTGTAAATCGTCCCCCACACGGGGATATGAGGACGCCAACCCAACAAGGCAAGACATAGACGTGACCGCCGCCGCTTCTACAACCCTCTACGACGCCCGCGCGGCCCTGGATCGCATCGTCGATCCGGTGACCGGACAGGGCCTGGTCTGCGCTGGACTGGTGCAGGGCCTGGTCGTGCGCAACGGTCGCGCCGGCTTCATGCTGGAAGTCCCCGCCGCCAACGCCGCCGCCTATGCGCCAGTCCGCGAGGCCGCCGAAAAGGCGCTGGGCGCCTTGCCGGGGATCGACGTCGCCCAAGTGGTCCTGACCACCCAGGCTGTAGAGGGCGCGACCCGGGTGCGCAAGGGCGCGCGGGTGAGCGAAGATCCCCAGGCCCGCATGGTCCCGCCGCCGGAAGCCGAAAAGCCCGCCCACGTTCGCCATGTGATCGCCGTGGCCTCGGGCAAGGGCGGGGTTGGCAAGTCCACGGTCGCGACGAACCTGGCCTGCGCCTTTCAGGCGATGGGTCTGAAGGTCGGCCTGCTGGACGCCGACATCTACGGTCCCTCGGCCCCACGTATGATGGGCGTTGATGGCGAGCCCAGCTTCGAGGACGGCAAGCTGCAGCCGCTGGAAGCCCATGGCATCAAGATCATGTCGATCGGATTCCTGGTCGATGAAGGCAAGGCGATGATCTGGCGCGGGCCAATGGCTTCGTCGGCGGTGCGCCAAATGATCCACGACGTCGCCTGGGGCTCGGAGACCGCGCCCCTTGACGTGCTGGTCGTCGACCTGCCGCCGGGCACGGGCGACGTGCAACTGACCCTCGTGCAGAAGCTGCGCATCGACGGCGTAGTGTTGGTCACCACGCCCCAGGAAATCGCCCTGATCGACGCCCGCCGCGCGGCGGTAATGTTCGGCAAGACCGCAACCCCCATCCTGGGCCTGATCGAGAACATGGCCTTCTTCGCCGACCCGACCACCGGCGCGCCGATCCCGATCTTTGGATCGGGCGGCGGGGTGGCCGAGGCCAGGAGTCTGGGCGTACCGGTGCTGGCCGAGGTCCCCATCGAACTGGCCGTCCGCGAAGGCGGCGACGGCGGGGTTCCGGTGGTGCTGGGCAGGCCGGAGAGCGTTGCGTCCAAGGCGTTCGCTGGCGCGGCCCAGACGCTTTGGGCCAGGCTGAAGGCCTAGCAAAAAGGCCGCCCGGGTCTCCCGGACGGCCTCTGCAGTTCTGATTTCGCCAGCCCTAGAAGCTGTAGCGAACGCCCGTCGACATCACGACGGCCGAGCCGGTCACGTCGCCGCGCAGGCGGACGGTCGAGCTGGTCGCGGTCACGTCGTCGCGATTGATCTTGGTATCCTCAAAGCCGATGTAGCTGATCGCCGCGTCAAGCATCAGGTTCGGCTTGGCCGCCCAGGTCGCGCCGGCCGCGTACATCATGCGGTCGCCGTCCGGCACGCGGGCGGTGCGGCCGATGTCCGGGGTCGGGGTCGGGTCGTACTGCGCGCCGGTTCGCAGGGTCAGGCGCGGGCTGGCCTGGTAGTCGACGCCAACGGCGGCGGTGGTGATGTCCTTGTAGTCCTGGACGCTGATCGAGTTGGCCGAGGCGTACTTGACGCGGATCGCGTCGAACTCGCTCCAGCCGATGCGGCTGACCGAGCCGTTCAGGGTAACACGGTCAGTGACCGCCCAGCGCGCGCCGACGATGGCCATCCACGGGGTGGTGATCTTGGCCTCGCCGGCGGTCTTGAAGTTGCTGGCGGCGGGGATCGGGGCCAACAGGCCCGATACGGCAATCTCACCCTTCAGGGTCTGCTCGACCTTGGCGCGATAGCTGGCGCCGAGGGTCAGGGCCGGGGTGGGGCGGTACTGCGCGCCGACCGTCCAGCCGTAGGCCCAGCCGTCGCCCTTCAGCGACTGATGGCCGTCGGGCTGCAGGGGCGAGATGTTGGGCAGGGCGTTGGTCAGTTCCGCGTCGGCATAGACGGCGCTGACACCGGCGCCGAGGTCCAGCTTTTCATTGACGCGGAAGGCTACCGTGCCCTGGATGTCTGCCGTGGTCAGGCGCGACTTGAGGGCGTCGTAGCGGGTCCAGCTGCGCGGGCTGTATTCGGTGGTGAAGTTGTAGGGCGCGGCGACGGACAAGCCGAAGGTCAGCTGGTCGTTCATCCGCCAGGCGCTGGCGAAGTTGGGAACGATCCCGTCATTGATCGGCTTCGAGGCGCGCGGGTCGCCGCCGACAGGGGTGGTCAGGCCGGTGGGCTGCACGGGGCGGGTGATTGTCGAACCGCTGTCATTGACGTCGGAATCGACTTGGATGGCGTGCAGGCCGCCATAGACTTCGTTGGTTTCCAGGCCGGCGATCGATGCGGGGTTCCACCACAGGCTGGCGGCGCCGCGATCGGCGACTTCGCCCGAATAGGCCCGGCCCGCGCCGCGCACCGATTGCTCTTGAAGATAAAAGGCCGAAGCGGAGGCTTGGGAGGCGGCGATAAGCACGCCAAAAGCCACGCCGACGGCGAGGTGGTTACGCGAAAAAGACGTGGGACTGACGAGACCTTCTTGGGGAGGAGAAGTCCCCAAGCGTCTTGCGGCGCTGGAGGAGCGCCGCGTCTAACGGATTTAGTCAGAAACCGTTGCTATTTCTCGATTGCGCGGTGCATTTTATACAAGCAGTCAAAGAAACGGGGCCGATATGGCCCCGTTTAATCGCTGTTATGTCAGTAATGGTGAGAATGTGGCCCGCAACGGGGCGCTTTCATTACAAGACTATCTCTAGCCGCCCGCCATCTTGCGGAAGAACTTCTGGCCCTGTTCGCCGCCGTTGAAATAGGCCTTTTGGCCGTCTTCGGCGGTGATCTGGCCCCAATGGTCGCGGATGCCTTCGGCCGACAGCTCGCTTTCGCCGAGATAGACGCCTTCGGTCTCGTAGATGCGCGACAGGGCGAAGGCGCCTGCGCCGGCGGTCAGGATCGCGCCGGTCGGGGCCTCGTCGGAGACCAGATAGACGACGCCGGGGGTCACGGCCTCGGGCGCCAGCTTGGCCAGAACCTCGGGGGGCATCAGGCCTTCGGTCATGCGCGTGGCGGCGACCGGGCTGATGGCGTTGATGTGGATGTTGTTCTTCTGGCCCTCCAGCTTGAGGGTGTTCATCAGGCCCAGCACCGCCATCTTGGCCGCGCCATAGTTTGACTGGCCGAAATTGCCGTACATGCCCGATGACGAGGTGGTCACGACGATGCGGCCGTAGTTCTGGGCCTTCATGATGTCCCAGACGGCCTTGATCGGCTTGAAGGTGCCGAAGACGTGGACCTGCATGACCAGCTCGAAGTCGGCCAGTTCCATCTTGGTCAGGGTCTTGTCGCGCAGGATCCCGGCGTTGGCGATCAGAATGTCGATGCGGCCCCAGGTCTCCATGGTGGTCTTGACCATGGCTGCGACGCCGGCGTCGTCAGTCACCGAGCCGCCATGGGCGATCGCCTCGCCGCCGGCCGCCTTGATCTCTTCAACCACCTTCAGGGCCGCGTCGGACGAGCCGCCCGAACCGTCGACGCTGCCGCCCAGATCGTTGACCACGACCTTGGCGCCGCGACGGGCCAGTTCCAGGGCGTGCTGTCGACCCAGGCCGCCGCCCGCGCCCGTAACGATCGCCACCTTGCCGTCAAAACGGATGTCCGACATGCCCTAGTCTCCCTCAAACGCGTGTTTGGTTTGGCGCGTTTGTGCGGCGCGGGAGGGGAGGCGTCAATGCAGTTTTGTCATCCCGGCCAAGCGCGTAGCGCGCCGAGCCGGGACCGCCGGAAGCGCTTTCGTTTGTGGCGGTCCCGGGTCTTCGCTGCGCCACGCCCGGGATGACAGTTGTGGCTACTTCGGCTTGGTCATGCCGCCGCCGACGGGCGATGTCGGCTTGTCCCGCTTCACGCCAGCCTTCTTTCCGGGCTTCATGAACTTGACCAGCACGCGCTGGCCGACCAGCAGCGGGGCCCCGTCGGCGCTGACCACCACCTCGACCACGCGCTCGTCGCTGCGCTGGCTGGGATCGTCGGAGGCCAGCTTGCGGGCCCCGAACACGGCGGCGCGGCGCAGAACGCGACCAAGATAGACCTTGTCCGGATCGCCCTCGGGCTGGATCTCGACTTCCTGATTGTCGGTGACATTGGGGATGTCGGCCTCGACGATCTCGGCCCGTACGATGCGCTGGGTGTCGGGTTCGAGGTCGAACATGTTGGAGACATTCAGGGTCGAGGCGCCGGCGCCGGGATTGGCGTAGCGGCGGGCGATGCGGCCATTCATCGGGGCGCGGATCACCGTCAGTTCGAGGTTGTACTGGGCCTCGTTCTTGCGCGCCACGGCGGTGGCGACCTGCGCCTGCTGGGCGGCCAGGGTGGCGCGCGCCTGGTCGATGGCGTCGCGGGCGGCATCGACGCGCAAGCCGGCCACAAAGTTGCTGGCGGTAAGCTTGCTCAGGCGAGCATGCTCGCGCTGGGCGGTGGCCAGCTGGACGCGGGTGGCGTGCTGGGAAGCGCGGGCCTGGGCGACTTCGGCCGAGGCGCGCTCGACGGCCAGCCGGCCCTCGTCGCTTTGCTGGCGGGCCAGGATCTGGTCTTTCACGACCACTTCGCCTTCCTGGACATAAACGGCCTCGACCACGCCGCCGCGGCGGGCGGCGACTTGGATGATGCCGCCCTCAACGTCGGCTTTGCCGTTGGCGATGGCGGCGTAGGGGGAGGGCTCTTCCTGAGCCGCCGCCACTTCGAGCTTCTTCTTTTTCTCAGCCGCCTGGCCCTTCATGTAGAAGAACCCGCCAGCGCCGAGGGCGATGACGACGACGGTGATCCAGAACATCGGGCGGCGCAAAAAGCCGAACATATCGGTTTCCCCAAAAAGTCAGTGGCTGAGCGGCGCGGGGTTGGCGTCGGGCGTTCTACGCACGTCGTCCAGGATCCGGCCGTCTTCGATGTGGATGACGCGGTCGGCATAGGCCTCCAACCGCGGGTCGTGGGTGACGCAGATCACCGCCGCGCCGCGCTCGGTCGCGGCGGCGCGCAGGAGCCTGATGACGGTTTCACCGCTCTTGCCGTCGAGGGCCGAGGTCGGCTCGTCGGCGAAGATCAGGTTGGGGTTCTTGGCGAGCGCGCGGGCGATGGCCACCCGCTGCTTCTCGCCGCCCGAAAGCTCCGAGGGACGCTGGTTGACGCGCGGACCCAGGCCCACCGACTCCAGCGCCGCCTGGGCGCGGCGCGACGCCTCGCCGGGGCCGACGTTCTGATACTTCAGGACAGCCATCACCTGCTGCTTGGCGGTGAGGGCGGGAAACAGGTTGAAGCCCTGGAAGATGAAGCCGCAATGATCGAGGCGGAACTTATCGATCCTACCGGGCGTCAGCGCCCACAGGTCGTTGGCTTCCAGTGCGGTGACCTTGCCCTCGTCGGGCTTGAGCAGGCCCGACAACGCCGCCACTAGGGTCGACTTGCCTGAGCCCGAGGGGCCCATGACCATGGTCACGTCGCCGTGCTTGGCGTCGAAGTCCACGCCCTTGAGTACTTCGATATAGGTGCGGCCGGTCTTGAACCGTTTGACGATGCCTTGGGCCGAAAGAGCGCTCTGCCCGCGCTTGTGGCTGTGATCGTTGCTCATCGCAGCAGGTCCGCGGGTTGGCTGTTCTTCAGGATGCCCAGCGACAGAAAGCCGGAGAGCATGGCGATGATCACCAGGAAGACGGCGACGATGATGATCAGGCTTGGCGGGAAGAACATCGGCACGCCGCCGGCGGTGGCCAGCAGCGTGACCAGCCAGGTCAGCAGGCCCGCCGCACCGACGCCTACGATGCCAACCCAGAAGCTCAGCTCCATCACGATGTTGCGCAGGTCGCCCATCGATACGCCAAGGGCGCGCAAGCTGGCGAACTCCTTGATATTGGCCATGATCGCGCCCCGCAGGGTCTGCCAGGTGATAGCGACGCCGATCAGCAGGCCGAGAAACGCCGAGAAGCCCAGCATGATGCCGATGATCTGGTCATCCAGCATGGCGCTGGAATTGGCGTCGGCCAGTTCCTGACGGGTCCAGGCGCGGAACTTGCCGTCTGCTTTCTTGTTAAGTTGCGCCGCCACGATCTCGGCGCGGGCCGGGTCGCGAATCTGCACCATGAGGGGCCCCACGCGCTGGCCGGCGTCTGCCTCGCCCAGCATCCGCAGGGTGTCGCGCGACATCACCAGGGTGGGCTGAATGATGTTGGGATAGCCGGTGGTCACCACGGCGATCGTGATAGTCTTGCCGTTGTAGATCGCCTTGTCGCCCTTCTTGACGCCCAGGCGCTTCAGCGCAGTCTGATCAACGGCTACGGCGTAGGGCTGGCGCAGCGCCTCAATCATCGACTGGGTATAGTCGGTTGGCACGGTGACATAGCCGGGAATGGCGTCGATCACGGTGACGTTGACGAACTCGGTCTTGCGTCCGCCCCCTTCGCCGCCAGCCTTCTTGCCGCCTTTGGCGGCGGCCTTGGTGCGGGCCTCGATCTTGGCCTGCTCCTCCGGGGAGAGGATGTTCTGGAAACGGCCGCCCGAACCGTCGAGCGGGGCCACCTGCACGACTTCCGGATGGCTGTAGACTAGGGGGATCATACGGCGCGGCAGGCCGGACGGGCCGCCGAACAGGGCCTTGGCGCCGGGACCCAGCACCATGATGTCGGCGCGGGCACGGTCGATCTGGGCTGTGAAGCCCTTGCCGATGCCGACGAACATGCCGACCTGCGCCAGCACCAGAAGACCGGAGAACGCCAAGGCGACAACGGCCGCCATGTATCGACGCCACTCGTAAAGCAAGGTGGCCAAGGCCAGCGACATGCGAACAATGCTCCCCAATCGAGGGTTGCAGCAATGACCGGCGTTCGACTAGCGGCCAAGTTAAATCGGGGTAAGGCGAGCCTCGGGGCTGACCGAGCGCGCGGGATGCCGAGGCGGAGAGTCGTTCTGTCGCATGGGCGGCATAAAACCCGTCCCGTGGCGCGCACACGCGCAAGCCGCTTGCCTCCAACGGTAAACTTGGTGTCAATCTCGCCCCTTAGCCGACGTCGCGGGGGCGTCGCCTAGTTCAAAGGTTCTTCCGTCTTGATGTTTCGTCCCGAGAACGTTCAAGCCCTCGCGGGCGTGGCGCTCACCCTCGCCCTGTGTTGGTTGATCTCTGAAAATCGGAAGCGCTTCCCCTGGCTGCTGGCCATAGGCGCGATCATCGTCCAGGTGGGCCTGGTGTTGCTGCTGTTTGGCCTGCCTCAGGCCCAAGCGATGCTGCGCGGCGTCAATGGCGCGGTGGAGGGGCTGTCGTCCTCGACCCAGGCCGGCACGACGTTCATCTTCGGCTTTCTGGCCGGTGGCGATCAGCCCTATCCGGTCAGCAATCCGGGCGCGGGTTTCATCTTCGCCTTCCGTGTCCTGCCGGTGATCCTGGTGGTCTGCGCCCTGTCGGCGCTGCTGTGGCACTGGAAGATCCTCAAATGGGCGGCGCAGGGCTTTGGCTTCCTGTTCCAGAAGACCCTGGGTCTGCGCGGCCCGCCGGCCCTGGCCACCGCCGCCACCATCTTCATGGGTCAGGTTGAGGGGCCGATCTTCATCCGAGCCTATCTGGACAAGCTCTCCCGGTCGGAACTCTTCATGCTGATCGCTGTCGGCATGGCCTGCGTCTCCGGCTCGACCATGGTGGCCTACGCCACTATCCTGGCCGACGTACTGCCCAACGCCGCCGCCCACGTGCTGACCGCGTCGCTGATCTCGGCTCCGGCCGGCGTGCTGCTGGCCCGGATCATCGTGCCCGCCGATCCGATGGAAAAGGTCTCCGATCTGGATCTAAACACCGAGGACAAGACCTATGGCAGCGCCATCGATGCGGTGATGAAGGGTACGTCCGACGGTCTGCAGATCGCCCTCAACATTGGCGCGACTCTGATCGTCTTCGTGGCCCTGGCCACAATGGTCGACAAGACCCTGGGCGCCTTGCCCGACGTCGGCGGCCAACCGCTGAGCATCGCACGTGGTCTGGGCGTGGTCTTCGCGCCGTTGGCCTGGTCGATGGGCATTCCTTGGAACGAAGCTGGCAGCGCTGGCGGCCTGCTGGGGGTGAAGCTGATCCTCACCGAGTTCACCGCCTTCATCCAGATGTCGAAGATGGACACTGCTCTGCTGGACGAGCGGACCCGGATGATCATGACCTACGCCCTGTGCGGCTTCGCCAATATCGGCTCGGTCGGCATGAACGTGGCCGGCTTCAGCGTGTTGGTGCCCGAGCGCCGGCAAGAGGTGCTGGGCCTGGTCTGGAAGGCGATGATCGCCGGCTTCCTGGCCACCTGCCTGACCGGTTCGCTGATCGGCCTGATGCCCCGAGCGCTGTTCGGGCTGTAAGTCTCTTCCTTTCCTTGGAGGAAGGCGCGCATCCTCCCGGTCAAAAGCCGGGAGGATTTTCGTATGAAGCTCTATGACAGCCGCCGCGCGCCCAATCCGCGTCGCGTGCGCTGGTTCATGGCCGAGAAGGGGATCGAAGACGTCGAGATCATCGACATCGACATCTTTGGCGGCCAGCATCGCAGCCCCGACTACCTGGCCAAGGCGGGGCTGCCCAACGTCCCGGCGCTGGAGATCGACGCGAAGACCACGATCACCGAGTCGGTAGCCATCTGCCGCTATCTGGAAAGCGTCTATCCCGAGCCCAACCTGTTTGGCCACGACGCTCGCGAGATCGCCGTGATCGAGATGTGGACACGTCGGTCGGAAATGCTGGTGTCCACCCCGTTGATGATGGCTGTGCGCCATGGGCATCCGGCGCTGGCGGCTATCGAGACGCAGGTGCCTGAGATCGCCGAGACCAACCGCAAGTCCGCCGAGCGGGCGCTGAAGGTCTTCGACCGCCGACTGGGCGAGAGCGAATTTATCGCGGCCGACCGGGTTACGATCGCCGACATCCTTGCGGTCACCGGCATCGACTTCGCGCGGATGGTTCGGTTTCGGCCGGACGCCGAGCTGGTGAACGTGGGGCGCTGGCTTAAGGGGATGATGGAGCGGCCGGCGGCGACGGCGGGGGTTTAAATCCTCCGCCTGAAGGCAGGGCTATCGCCTATGACCAAAAACGGTTGTCATCCCGGACAAGCGCGCAGCGCGCCAATCCGGGACCGACGCCTGAACTCAGCGCTTCCGGCGGTCCCGGATCTGCCCCCGGCTTTCGCCGGGGTTGTCCGGGATGACAGCTTTTTTCGCCCGCATTCCATATGCGATAGCTCTGCCCACTAGGGGGAGGATCTGAATTAGCGCGACCGGATCTTCTTGATCACACCCGAGAAGTTCAGCATCGGCGAGCTCCCCGTCGAGACCAGCCCGCGCACGAACAGCAGCGACCCGCCGGCCTTCGTGACCTCACCCGTCGCCGTGACCAGATCACCCGGCCGCGCCGGACCCAGGAACTCGCCGTTCAGGCTGACGGTCACCGCGTGCAAGGCGCCCAGTTCCTTCCACGAGATCGCAAACAGCGAGAAGTCGGCGAAGGTCATCATGCAGCCGCCGTGCATGAAGCCGCCGCCATTCATGTGTTTCTTCTCGGCGCGAAAGGCGGTGGTCACCCGGCCGGCGTCGTCTTCCTTGAAATAGAACGGCCCGGACTGGTCTTCATAGGGGTCCATGCCCGACCATGTGCGCCAGCCAGCCCAGTCGCCGGTCTCGACCAGTCGCGGTCCGCTCGGTGCGTCGTTTCCGCCATCCATGGCTCTGTCCCCTCGTTATTATCGCTGTTCAGCTAGGGCAGGGTCGAAAGGCGCGCAAGCCGGACTCTCGCCTCTGCTGACAATCCGTGGCATGGGAGCGCCCATGACGATCCCGATCCAAGAGACCATCCTTTCCCAACTGGCGGGCCTGCCAGAAGGCAAGTCCATCGACCCGATGAATGTCGCCAAGGCGGTGCAGCCCGAGCGCTGGCAGCAGATCCTGGGCCACGTGCGCAACAACGCCATCGAGCTGGCCCGCGCCGGGACCATCGTGATCCTGCGTCACAACAAGCCGGTTGATCCCGAGAAATTCCGCGGTGTCTATCGCATTCGCACCCGCCTGCCGGGCGACCCGACCAGCTTCGAGACGGCGGTCGAAGATGATGGCGCGGACGACGAGATCTAGGCGCCTTCCCAGGCCTTCCTGATCCCGGCCGAGATCTGCGCGTCGACATTTTCCGGCGCCGCCAGCCGCACGCGGGGGCACGCAAGCTTCGACGTCAAGCCGACATGACTGGGTCTTGAAACGAAACTTAATCAGTGAACTTATGCGCCCCAACATCAGGGAGTTCACCAATGATCATCCACGGCTCGTCGCTGTCGCCGTTCGTGCGCAAGACCATGGCCTTCGCCACCGAGAAGGGGCTGGCCTTCGAGAACAAGGTTGGCCGGCCGGGCTCGACCGATCCCGAGTTCCTGGAAAGCAGCCCGTTCAAGAAGATCCCAGGCTTCCAGGACGGCGATTTCAGAATCTCCGACTCGACCGCCATCGTCACCTATCTGGAAGCAGCCCACCCTGATCCAAACCTGATCCCCGTGGAGCCCAAGGCCCGCGCCAGGACGATCTGGTTCGAGGAATTTTCCGACACCATCTTCGTGGCGGCGGCCGGCAAGATATTCTTCAACAGGATCGTCGGCCCACGCTTCATGGGGGTCGAGGGCGATCTGGCCGCTGCTGACAAAGCCGAGAAGGAAGAGGTGCCGCCGGTGCTGGACTATCTGGAAAAGATCGCGCCTGCGAGCGGCTTCCTGATCGAGGACCGCCTGACCCTGGCCGACATCGCTGTGGCCAGTCCGTTCGCCAACCTGATCCATACGAGCTTCGACTTCGCCCGCTGGCCCAAGGCCAAGGCGTGGGCCGACGCCATCCTGGCCCGGCCGTCGTTCGAGACGGTGGTCGCCAAGGAACGGGCTTTCCTGGGCGGATAGACCGCAATAGGCGCGGCGACGCTTGGATAAGCGCCGCCGCGCCCTAGATTGTCGCGATGCTCGACACCGTCCTTGCCGATATCGCCGCCTGCCGAGCCTGCTCGCCGTATTTGCCGCATATGCCCCGGCCCGTGGTGCGGGTGCGGCCCGAGACCCGAATCCTGATCTGCGGCCAGGCTCCGGGACGCCTCGTCCACGAGACCGGCCTGCCGTTCAACGATCCATCGGGGGTGCGACTGCGCAAGTGGATGGGGATCGACCGCGAGACCTTCTATGGCCGGCCCGAGATCGGCGTCGCGGCCATGGCCTTCTGCTTTCCGGGCACCAACCCGAAGGGCGGCGACTATCCGCCCCCGCCGCGCTGCGCTGCGTTGTGGCGGCCGCAACTGCTGGAGCAACTGCCGAACGTCGAGCTGACCCTGCTGGTCGGAAGCTACGCCCAGGCCTGGGCGCTGGGCGACCGCGTGGGCAAGACCATGACCGACACCGTCGCAGCCTGGCGCACCGTCGGTCCCGATGTCCTGCCCATGCCGCATCCGTCGTGGCGCAACACAGCCTGGCTGAAGCGCAACCCGTGGTTCGAGGAAGAGGTGGCGCCCTATCTTCGCCAGCGTGTGGCGGGCATTCTCGGAACATGAACCGCCGGAGCCTGATCTTCACCGCGTCCGCCGCCGCCTTGAGCGGCTGCGCGCCCCTCACCCAGAAACTGGACCTGGGGCCGCTGGGCTTTCGCGGGCCGCGCTTCGAGGGCGACGACTTCGTCAGCTTCGACGGCGCGCGACTGGGCCTCAAGCGCTGGCTGCCGGCGGGCGAGCCAGAGTGGGTGATCATCGGCCTGCACGGCATGAACGACTATTCCAACGCCTATCACTTGGCCGCTGACTGGTGGGCCGGGCAGGGAATCGCCACCTACGCTTTCGATGTGCGCGGCTTTGGTCGCTCGCCCGAACGCGGCGTCTGGGCCCCGGTCGGCATTGTGGTCGAGGATATCCGCGCTTGTGTGGCCCTGGTCCGCGAGCGGCACCCGAACGCCAAGGTCGCCCTGGCGGGGATCAGCATGGGCGGGGGCCTGGCCATCGCCGCCATGACCGACCCCGACCCGCCGGTGGTCGATCGCCTGATGCTGTTCGCGCCCGCCGTCTGGGGCTGGTCGGAACAGCCTTTGCCCAATCGCGCCAGCCTGTGGGTCACCGCCCACATGGTCGGCGGCTGGGTGGTCGAGCCGCCAGACTGGCTGGTCCGCAAGGTCATGCCCAGCGACAATATCGACGAGCTGCGCCGCATGGGCAAAGACCCGCTGATGATCTGGGGCGCGCGGTCCGACACCATCTATGGTCTGGTCGGTCTGATGGAGAAGGCGTGGCGCTCGACCGACAAGCTGGTGGTCCCCACAGCCTGGTTCTACGGCGTCAACGACCACATCATTCCCAAGGCGCCGACGGTCGAGGCGGCGGCCAAGCTGAAGCCCGGCGACCGAACGGCCTGCTACGCCAAGGGCTGGCATCTGCTGCTGGTGGACCAGCAAGCCGAGGCCGTCTGGCGCGACGCCGTGAGCTTCATGCACGACCCCGCCGCGCCGTGGCCCTCGGGCTCCCCGCCGATCCCGCCTAAGGTGAAGGTTATGGAGGCCTTGGCCCCGAAGCCGCCAAGCAAGGCAAGCGCCAGGTCTTCGGGCTTGTGAGCTTGGGCGCGGGAGCGTACACCCCGGCGCATTCTTCTGTCTGAGGCGAGACCTGCGGCATGACCTTGTTCGATTCCCCCGATTTCGAGGGACATGAAGGCGTCCATTCCTTCTTCGACGAAAAAACCGGTCTGAAGTCGATCATCGCCATTCATTCCACCGCGCGCGGCCCGGCCGCCGGTGGTTGCCGGATGTGGGACTACACCAGCAGCGAAGCCGCCCTGACTGACGCCCTGCGTCTGTCGCGCGGCATGTCGTACAAGAACGCCATGGCTGACCTGGCGTTTGGCGGTGGCAAGGCCGTGATCATCGGCGACAGCCGCAGCCAGAAGACACCGGCCCTGTTCGAAGCCTTTGGCCGAGCCGTCGACAGCCTGAACGGCAAATACTGGACCGCCGAGGACGTCGGCGTCTCGCCTTCGGATCTCGAAAGCACCCGCAAGACCACGCGCTATGTCGCAGGTCTGGAGGGCCACGCGGCCGCCTCGGGCGATCCTTCGCCGGTTACCGCCGAGGGCGTGTTTCGCGGCGTGCGCCTGTGCGTCGAGCGAGCTCTGCAGCGCGACCTGACGGGCGTCCGCGTGGCGATCCAGGGTGTGGGCCATGTCGGCGCCTATCTGGCCGAGAAGCTGCATGCGGCCGGAGCCATCCTGACCATTGCCGACGTCAATCAGACGGCTCTGAACGAGGTGGCCGCCAGGACCGGCGCGACCATCGTCTCGACCGACGCCATATTCGATGTCGAGGCCGACGTCTTTGCGCCCTGCGCCCTGGGCGGCGCGATCTCGGCCGCGACCCTGCCGCGCCTGAAGGTCAAGGTGATCGCCGGCGGCGCCAACAACCAGCTGGCCGACGCGATGATCGGCCAAGCCGTGTTCGATCGCGGCATCCTCTACGCCCCGGACTACGTCATCAACGGCGGCGGCATCATTAATGTCGCAGCCGAGATCCGGGCGCTGGAAGCCGGCGGTTCGTTCGACGGCCAGTGGGTGGCGACAAAGCTGGACCGCCTGGCCCAGACCTTGGGCGAGGTCATCGACCAGTCCATCGCCGAAAAGCGTCCCGCCAATCTGGTGGCCGACGAGATCGCCCGGGCGCGCATCGCGGAGGCGCGCTGACTTTCGGCGCGGTCGCGCGTTCTCCCTGCGCCACAGGGAGCGCGCCATGCCCAACACCCATCTCGACGACCTGAAACAACAGATGGAAGAGGCGGTCGCCGCCGAGGATTTTGAGACGGCGGGCAAGCTGCGCGACCAGATCGAGAGCGTGCGCCACGGCAATCTCGTACGGGGCGTCGGGGAAGCCCCGCAGGCGTCGTACTTTCAGCGACAGGTTCCGGGAAAGATGGGTTTGGGCACCGACCAGCAGGTCTATGCGCCGCCCGAGGACTGGGTTCCGCCTAAAAAGCCCGACCCTATGACCACCGGCCACTCGCGCGGCGGCCGTCGCAAGACCTGAAGCGTTAGCGCTTCGGCTTGATCGACAGCGTGACGCCGTAGACGATGTCGCGGTCTGAATAGGCCTCGGCCTGTAGCTTGCGACGCGTGGCGCTGAGCGACAATTGCTTGCCGCCCTTGCGCCAGCCCACGCCCACCTGATGGGTGCCGAAGCGCGTCAGGCGCTCCTGCGACCAACCAGAGCCGCGCCAACCCGCAACAGAGCTGCGAATTACGTTCCAGCTCAGCGCCTGGCCCGAGCTGGCCGCGAACAGCACCCAGCGGCCACGGCGCGGGTCCTGGGCGACACCGCTCATCTTGCCGATCAGGGACGAGGCGTCGATCGACACTCCGCGGGACGCTTTTCCGCTAAACGACGAAAAGGGCTGAACCTGGATGTCCTCGACCTTGACCACGCGAACGCGGCGCTCGGACGAGCGGACGAGGCCCATAGTCACCGGCGTGCGCGAACGGGGCGCGGCCACGGCCTGGATCGAAGGCGGAGGGGTTTGGGCTTCGGCCACCTGAACCGGCGCTGCGGCGGGGCCTGGCGCCGGGCCGCCAGCCAAGGGCGCGGCGGCTCCGGCCAGGTCGATGGGCGAGGGGGGCAGGGCGGAGGGAAGCAGGGCTGCCGGCTTGTGCGGCGCGTCGCCATAGCGCGCGGTGGCGATAGGTGCGTCCGGATCGATGGCGGCTTCGCCACCGGCCAAGGTCAGGGTCCCGTCATACGGCGTCGGCGCGTGGTTCGACAGGGCCGTGGCGGTCGTGGCGACCACCCCCAGCCCGGCCGCGACCAGCGCGCCCCATATGATGATACGACCCCGCATCGATCCGAACGTCCCCAGCGCTCGCGTCCCCCAGCGTGCGCGTTAACTTATGCTGAACCCTGTGACAGCTGTACAGGCCGATCAGGCAGAGAAAATGTGAATTTAAGTTCGCGCCCGCTTTTCGAGCGGCTTTGAAGGCAGGTGCGGATTGGGCTCCGCGGCCTCTTCGTCATCGGCGCCCGATTTGCCGCGCGCCTCGAAGAAGAAGTTGGCGCGTTCGGACAGCCAGGCGGCGACCCGGTCGGAGAACATGCCCGCCAGAACGCCCACCCCGGCGAAGGTCATGACGTTGGCGTCGCCCTCCAGCGACGAGGAGTCGCCCAGCAGCACCGCGCCGCTTCCCAGGATGATATAGACGCAGACCGCGACCATACCGCCCAGGCCAATACGGGCCTCGAAGCCCTCGCCCTTGGTCAGGCCCAGTTGGTTCTCGGGATAGACGATCAGGATCTGAGCGATCAGGGCGCCGAAGGCGCCAGACATGAAGGCCAGCAGGATCTGCAGGGTGGCCGGCGGAAAGCCCTCGAACAGCCCGCCCGCCGCCATCCAGGAGCCGCGCAGCAGATCGAAGTCGCCAAACTTGCGGGCCACCTGAAGCGCCCACTGGCCCTGCTTGTCGGCCTCGTCGAGGGCCTCCTTGGAACGTTCGACACTGCTTTTGGCCTCGTAATAGGCCGCCTCCGCGCGCGATGCGTTCTCCATCACCTGCTTGAAGTTGGGCGGGCGCGCGACTAGCCCGTCCCAAATCTTCTGGTCGCGGGGCTTCAACTCGCAGCTTTGGACCGTCTCCCAGTCCTGCAGTTTGCTGGCGGTGGGGCTGAACTCGCACAGGGCCTGCGACCGGAGGCGGTCGCGGAAGCTGAAGAAGGCGTCGGACTCGGCCGAGATCGCTGGCTCCAGACCGGCTCGGAGCGACCTGGCCTTCTCCATCGCCCTGCGTTCGGCGTCATGCTCGCGCCAGGCCTGATCGCGGGTCTTTTTCAGCAGGTCGGATTTCTTGTAGGCCAGATAGGCCTGGCTATAGGTGACGAGCTTGCCGTCCTCGTTGTTGACATCCTTGAGACCGGCGGAGATCGACTGCTGAGCCGAGGCCGTTATCAGTGTGGCCAGAAACGCATAGACGACCAGGATCGACAGCAGCACACGCGCCAGACCGATCGCGAAAACGATCGATGGATCTCTGGTCTCGTTCACGTGCGCGCTCCCCCAAGCGAATTCGTCTCAGGGTAGTAAACGCGCCGTCGCGCGACTTGTAAAAGTTTCGAAAAACGTCGCTTGTCGTCAGTGGCCCGGCTTGGGCTCGAAGCTGCGTCTTTCCTTGATTTTCAGCACATCCTGATCGGGCTTGCGGCCATGCTGCGCCTTGGGCTCGGATTTCGGAATGCTGAGGTTCGTCGTGGGATTCTGGTTTTGGAAGCCACTGGTCATGGCTTTTCCCCCTTATTGAACACTCAATTTATCACGCGGCCTCGTAGAACGTGTCGATCAACTGCACATCCACGGAAACGTGAAGGCGGGCGGTTCCGGGATCGCCCAGGATGGCGCCCGAAACCGGTTGGGCCTGGGACGGGGTCCGGGTTGTGGCCACCCGGATCAAATCTGGCGACTCCGCGAGGCCATTGGTGGGATCCAGCTCGATCCAGCCCAGGTCGGGTAGAAACACCTCGCACCAGGCGTGGGTCGCTCCCGCGCCGCGCACCGTTCCGTTCGAGTGGATGTAGCCGGTCGCGAACCTCGCCGCGTAACCCAAGCGCCGCAAACCCTCGACCATCAGCCATGCCAGATCGCGACAGGCTCCCTTGCGCTTGAGAATGGTTTCGGCCGGGCTCTGCACACCTTCCTCGTAGCGCGCGCAGTAGTCAAACTGGCGATGGATCACGTCGTTGATGCGCAACAGGAAGGCCAGGGCCGGCTCGTCGTGTTTTCCCGAAAGACTGCGGAGCCAGCTCAACAGCACCGCGTCTGGATCGTCGGTCACCGGTGCGATCAACGGCTCCAGAGTGGCGCGGTCCTCGCGGGAATAGACGATAGGCGTCAGGGTATGTGGGTTGGCGACCCGCTGCGGCACGAGGGGCGCGGGGTAGCGGTCGATGACCAGCACACTGGCCACCCGCATCGCGTCGGCCTTGCCCTCGGGATGGAAAAGGCAAACGCAATTGCCGTTGGCGTCATAGCTCCAGCGGGTGTCGCCCGACGGAAACAGGGTCATCGAGGCTTCGACGATACGCAGGGCATGGCTGTCGCGCGGGCGCAGCAGCAAGCGCTGCGGCCCGAAACTGACTGGGTGGTCGTAATAGTAGCGCGTCTCGTGAAGGATACGGAGCCTAGCCATCAACTCAACAAACCCCCGGCGGCGGAGCTTCGTTCCGTCGCGCGCGTGAGATTGAAGTCGACAGAACAAATAGAGAACTCTATCATATGCCTCATGGCTGTCCTCGATCTGAAGCGTAAACTCGCCATTCTCTCCGACGCCGCCAAGTATGACGCCTCATGCGCGTCTTCCGGCGCCGAAAAGCGAAACTCCCTTTCTGGTCCTGGGGGGCGCGGCAAGGGCGTGGGCTCGACCGAGGGCATGGGCATCTGCCACGCCTATGCGCCGGACGGACGCTGCATCAGCCTGCTGAAGATCCTGCTGACCAACTTCTGTATCTATGACTGCGCCTATTGCATCAACCGCGTCAGCTCGAACACGCCGCGCGCGCGGTTTACGGTCAAGGAGGTCGTCGATCTCACCCTCAACTTCTATAAGCGCAACTATATCGAGGGCCTGTTCCTGTCGTCGGGCGTCATCCAGACCGGCGACTACACGATGGAAGAGATGGTGCGGGTCGCCAAAAGCCTGCGTCTGGACCACGACTTCCGGGGCTATATCCACCTGAAGCTTATCCCGGAGGCCTCGCCCGAACTGGCGGCGCAGGCGGGGCTGTATGCCGACCGGGTGTCGATCAATATCGAACTGCCCCAGGACGAGAGCCTGACCATCCTGGCGCCGGAAAAAGACCCGGCCGGCATCAAACGGGCCATGGGACGTATGCGGCTGTCGATCGAGGATCACGCCGACCCAGCGAAGAAGGCCGGCAGGCGCAAGTTCGCAACCAGCCAGTCCACCCAGCTAATCGTCGGCGCCGACGCCGCCCGCGACGGCGACATCCTGGCCCGCAGCGCCAACCTCTATGGCGCCTACAAGCTTCGACGGGTCTATTACTCGGCGTTCAGCCCGATCCCGGATGCTGCCTCACGCCTGCCGTCGATGCGGCCGCCGCTGATGCGCGAACATCGGCTGTACCAGGCCGATTGGCTGATGCGGTTTTACGGCTTCACCCAGGGCGAGATCGTCGAGCCGGGCGAGGACCTCGACCTGACCGTTGATCCCAAGACCGCCTGGGCCCTGCGCCATCGCGGCGACTTTCCGGTCGATGTGAACAGCGCCGACCGCGACACGCTGCTGCGCACGCCGGGTCTTGGTACGCGGGGCGTCGACCGCATCCTGGCGGCCCGCCGCCTGACGCGGCTGACCCTGGCCGACGTCAAGCGGGTCTGCGGTTCGACCAAGCGCGCCCAGCCCTTTATCGTCACCGCCGACTGGACGCCGGGCGGCCTGACCGATGGCGGCGGGTTGAAGGCCAATCTCGTCGCGGCGGAGCAACTCAGCCTGTTCTGATGCGCGTAGTTCGCCTGGCCTCCGAGATCGACTTCGACGGCTGGAGACTGGCCGCAAGAGCGTTGCGCGCCGAAGGCGTGCCGCCCGAGGCGGTGGTCTGGACGGTGGAGTACGATCTGTTCGCCGAGCCAACAAGCCCTGTCATCCCGGACGAGCCGAAGGGGCGATCCGGGACCGCCGGAAGCGTCGGCGTTTCCGGCGGTCCCGGCTCTGCGCCGCGCTACGGCCGGGATGACAATGAAGGGGAAAAGCCCTTCACCGTCCCAAAACCCTTCATCGACCTTGCCGGACAGGTCGTCCTTCACCGCTCCAACGAGCGCTTCGCGCTGCTCTACAAGCTGCTGTGGCGGCTGGAGCGCGAGCCGCGCCTGATCGACAATCCCGCCGATCCCGATCTCACCCGGGCCCGCGACATGGCCAAGGGCGTCAGTCGTGCGGCCCACAAGATGAAGGCCTTCGTCCGCTTCCGGCTGGTCGAGGGTGTCGAGCCCGAAACCTTCATGGCCTGGTTTGAGCCGGCTCATCGGGTAACCGAGGCCGTCGCCCCGTTCTTCGCCCGGCGCTTCACGGCGATGAACTGGTCGATCCTGACGCCGGACGCCTGCGTGGCCTGGGACGGCGAGACCCTCAAGGTCTCGGAGGGCGCGGATCCTACCGACGCTCCGCGCGAGGATGCACAGGAAGAGCTGTGGCGCACCTATTACGCCTCGATCTTCAACCCAGCGCGGCTCAACCCGCGCATGATGCAGCAAGAGATGCCTAAGCGATATTGGCGCAACCTGCCCGAGGCGCGGCTCATTCCAGAACTGATCGAAACCGCCCGGCAGAGGACCGCCGACATGGTCGCCGCCCGCCCCAACCCGCCTTCGGAGCGCGTGCTGAAGGCCGCCTTGCGCCACGCCCGCGACGGCTCATATGGCGAGGCCGATCCGCTAACCGTGGAAGAAGCCACCGCCGCCGAGCAGGTCTGCCGTCGCTGCGACCTGTGGCGCGACGCCACTCAGGCTGTGGCGGGGGAGGGGCCGGCGCGGGCCAGGATCATGATCGTCGGCGAGCAGCCCGGTGACGAGGAGGACTTGACCGGTCGTCCGTTCGTGGGGCCGGCTGGACGCCTGCTCGAGAAGGCTATGGCCGAGGCGGATTTCGACCGCCGCAAGGCCTTCGTCACCAATGCGGTCAAGCACTTCAAGCACGAGCCGCGCGGCAAGTTCCGGCTGCACAAGACGCCGGACCGGGGCGAGGTCCAGGCCTGCCGATGGTGGCTGGACGCCGAGCGCCGGATCGTTAAACCCAGAGTGATCCTGGCGCTTGGCGCGACGGCGGTGATGGGGGTGACGGGCAAATCCATGCCGATTGCCAAGGCGCGCGGCGCGGCCATCGCCCTGGACGGCGGCGCCCAGCTGGTGGTCAGCTGGCACCCGTCCTACCTGCTGCGGGTTCCCGACCCCGACGCCAAGGCGCGAGCCTATGCCGATCTGGTCGCCGACCTGAAGCTGGCCAAGGGTCTGGCGGCCTAGTAGTCCAGGCTCGGATACCAGTCGGCGCCGCGCCCTTCGGGCGTGCAGTCCAGCACCATCCACAGCGGCGCGGGATCAGGCGCGCCGCGTGGACCCTGACCCGGATCCGAGGTCTCGTCGGCCATCTCGCCAGCCCAGAAGTGCCGGATCGGCCCGTCACGGCGGCTAATGACGTTGAGGCCCGGGACCTCGTCGCCATCGGGCGTAACGCCGAAATAGTCCCGCGAATAGGCGTCGTTGAGGTCGGTGTAGAGGCGCAGGTTCTTCCAGCCGCGCGTTTCCTTCCACGCGATCAGCTTTTCGATCGGCGAACGGGCGATGACCACCAGCGACGTGCGTTGACCGAGGCGGCGTTGCCCTCCCCGGGAGCCCAGCAGGTTGGTGCACATCGGGCACGGGCGTTCGCGCTGGGGTCCGAACATGTAGCTGTAGACCACCAGGGTCTGCTTGTCGGCGAAGAGGCCCGCGAGGTCAGTCTCGCGGCCGTCCTCGCCCTGAAAGCGGTAGTCACCGATCACCGGCCCGCCCGGCGGCAGGGCGCGGCGCTGAGCGGCGACGCGCTCGATGTGGCGGCGAAGCTCGATCTCCTCGGCCAACAGCGCGATGCGAGCGGCGCGATACTCCGGGCTCTCATTGGGGATGCGCACCGGGTTCAGGCGCGCCAGCTCAATCGCCGACGTCAGGGTCTTGGTCTGCTCGTCCGTACGTCCGTCCTCCGCCTTGCGGGGAGTAACCGACGGGATGGCTTCAAGTGCAAGCTACGCCGCGAATCCCGCCTCGGCGAAGGCCAGCATGCGGGCCAGGAGAGCCACGACGTCGGCTTCGCTGGTGGTTCCGTCCGACAGAACGTTCAGGCGGTCGAACTCGGCGAAGCGGTTGTTGTGCAGCATGCCCAGCGTGAAGTGCAGGCGCCAATAGACCTCCTCCGGCGGCAGGTCGGGGCGGGCCACCAGCAGGGCGTCGGAGAAGCGGCGCAGGTGCGAGACGTCGCTTTTCAGGATCTGGCGGATTTCGTCGGTGCCCTCGCTGCGGGCGCGGATCAGGAACTGCAGCGAGATGCGGCGCTCGTGATCGGGGGCCAGCCAACGCAGGGGCGGGGTCAGCAGGGCGGCCAGCACCTCGCGCACGGGCGGCTTGCCGGCGTTGCGGTCGTTGGCCTCGTGCAGCATGCGGGCGCGTTCGCGGTTCAGCTCGGCCGTGCGACGACGGAAGATCTCGAACAGCAGGGCGTCCTTGGAGCCGAAGTGATAGTTCACCGAGGCCAGATTGACGCCGGCCGCCGCCGTGATGTCGCGTACCGACACGTTCTGGAAGCCATGCAGCGCGAACAGACGCTCGGCGGCGACGAACACCAGGTTCTTGGTCGCGGCTTCGGTTTCGGCGGCCTCGGCGCTCCCCTCGTGAAGAATGGGAGAGACGGCGGCGTCGGTGGTCGAACTCACTACGGTATTCCCCTTTACCCGTGGGGAAGTCTTACGGGCGTTCGAATTTGGCGCAAGCGTCAAGATGAGCCGGGGCCAGACGAAATACCCGGAGCCTGCCCATGTAGGCTGCGATGCGGACCTGACTTTTCGGCCATGCCGAAGCTTTCGAGGTCCACTCACACGCGATGGACGGCCGGCGATGATCGGCGTGGCGATGCGCTTCGGCAGATGCGCGCGACGCCTTCAGGAGGAGAAGAACCCGCCCCGGAGGGGATTGGGGACGGGTCTCTCCTGTCAGAGGCTCGAACTCTTCCCAACTCTCGACCTTGATTGCGGCCGAGCCGGGGTGGCCGGAATAGGCGGGGCGGCCGGCAGGGGCCCCTACTGCCCGCGCGCGCGGGCCGGGGCGGCGGACGACAACCGGGCGCCAGTTTGGAACTGGGCCATCAGTTGGGCCAGGGTGTCGGCTTCCTTCGACAGCGCGTGGCTGGCGGCGGTGCTTTCCTCGACCATGGCGGCGTTTTGCTGGGTTACCTGATCCATCCGGGTGACGGCGACATTGACCTCGTCCAGACCAGTGGCCTGTTCGCGCGCCGAGGCGGCGATTTCGCTGACCACGCCGTTGATCCGCGAGACCTGCTCCAGGATGTTGTGCAGGGCCTTCCCGGTCTGGCCGACCAGATCGACCCCGGCGCTGACCTGCTCTGTCGAGGCGGTGATCAGGGTCTTGATCTCCTTGGCCGCTTCAGCCGAGCGCTGGGCGAGCGCCCGCACCTCCTGAGCGACGACCGCGAAGCCGCGACCAGCTTCGCCAGCGCGCGCCGCCTCGACCCCGGCGTTCAGGGCGAGAAGGTTGGTCTGGAACGCGATCTCGTCGATCACGCCGATGATCTGGCTGATCTGGCTGGAGGACTGCTCGATCGCGCCCATCGCAGTGATAGCCTTGCCGACGATCTCGCCGCCGGTCTCGGCGTCGACCTTGGCGGCCGCCACCACCTGACGGGCTTCCTGAGTCCCCTCGGCGGTGCGCTTTACCGTGGCGGTGATCTCTTCCAGCGCCGCGGCGGTTTCCTCCAGACCTGCGGCCTGCTGCTCGGTGCGGCGGGCCATGTCGTCTGAAGCGTTGGTGATCTCGCGGCTACCGCTGCGGATGCCGTCGGCGTTGCCGACGATCACCTTCATGGTGTCCTGCAGCTTGGTCATGGCGCTGTTGAAGTTGGCGCGCAGGGTCTCGTACTGCTCGGGCAGGTCGTCATTGACGCGATAGGTCAGGTCGCCGTCTGCGAGGCGCTCCAGGCCGGTTCCGAACGAGCGGACCACCAGCCCTTGCTGCTCGGCGATGGCGGCCACGCTAGCCGCCAGGCGGTCGCGCTCTGACTGGGTGCGAGCCGCGATGACGTCCGCGTCGGCCTTGATCTTGGCGATGGCGGCATCCTTGAAGACCGCCACCGCATCGGCCATCTGGCCAAGTTCATCGGACTGGCCCATTGCGGGAATGACGATGTCGTTGTCGCCGTCGGCCAGACGGCGCATGGCGGCGGTCATGGCCTGCAGCGGCGCGGAAACCTTGCGAATGACCGTGTTGGTGGCGAAGGCCAGCAGGCCGGCGGCGATCAGGGCGATCACCCCCATTGCGGCCAGGGCGATGCTGGAGACGGTTCCGGCGGCCTTGGTTTCCTGACGGGCGACGTTGGTCTGGAGGTCGACAAGGGCGGTGATCTGGGCAGTCACCGGGTCGATGGCGGGATAGAGGTTGGCATCGTTGAACGTCGCGAGCGCGGCGGTGTCGCCCCCCTTGATGATTGCGCCCAACTCGGTCACGGCCTTCTCGGCGGCTGGCATCGCCTCGGTCGCCTGTTCGACCAAGGCCGCCTCATCGGCGGTCATCTTGGTGACTCGGTAGGCGTCCCAGTTTTCGCGGATGGCGGCCTGGGCGCCGGCGATGCTCTTCTGAGCCTCGTCGGCCGACATCGAACCGGCTCGGGCCTTGTGGGCGGTGTCGACGATGTTGACCGCGTACATGTCGCTGACGACCTTCAGACGCTGCATCGGCTCAAGGCGGTCAACCATGATCGAGTGGATGGCCCGGCCGGTAAGGATGTTCGAGATCAGACCGCTGAGGCCGATCGCCACCATGCCTAGAGCATTTTCCGATGAGTGTGAAACGGTTATCGGATCGAAAAATGCTCTAAACTCCTGATTTATAGCTTTTTTCGCCCGACTCTGATGAAGCCATCAGGTCGGAAAGGGCTCTAGAGCCAGCGCGGCAAGACAGGCCAATAAGCGCGCTTTAATGGTCAGTTTCATGTCGCTTCCCCCGCGTATATTGCCGGTTTCAGGTATAGATGGTCGCTCAGCCTCCGTGCTGGGCGCCTCTTGAGGTGTAGATTGTATCGGCGAGGAAGGTTAACCGCTGGCGACTGGAAGTGTCGGCTACCCGCTATTACGGCGATTGCCGACGCGGCATTCCGACGCAGAATCGGGCAATTGCCTTGCCTGAAATTTCAGAAGCCCAGAACGTGGGGCGGCGACGCGTCAATGACTGTCTCAGCATGAGGCGCGAGGCGTAGCCGACCCTCTGAGGACACAGGCGCCGCCTAGCCCCGAACCAGCTCGCGCATCGCCTTGTCCAGCCCCTCGATGGTCAAAGGGAACATGCGGTCGTTCATCAGGGTCTTCATCACGCCGATCGACTGGGTGTAGTCCCAGTGCCGCTCTGGGGTGGGGTTGAGCCAGATGCAGCTCTGATAGATGTCTGCCACGCGCTCCACCCAGACCGCGCCCGGCTCTTCGTTCCAGTGTTCGACGCTGCCGCCCGGATAGGTGATTTCGTAGGGGCTCATCGTGGCGTCGCCCACGAAGATTACCTTGTAGTCGCTGGGGAACTTGTGGAGCACGTCCCAGGTCGGGATCTTTTCCACCTGCCGACGACGATTGTCCTTCCAGACCGACTCGTAGAGGCAGTTGTGGAAGTAATAGAACTCAAGGTTCTTGAACTCGGTCTTGGCTGCCGAGAACAGCTCTTCGCAAAGCTTGATATGGCCGTCCATCGAGCCGCCGATATCGAAGAACAAGAGCACCTTGATCTTGTTGCGCCGCTCGGGGCGCAGCTGGATGTCCAGATAGCCCTTTTCGGCCGTGCCGCGGATGGTGCCGTTCAGGTCCAATTCCTCGGCGGCGCCTTCACGGGCGAACTTGCGCAGGCGACGCAGGGCGACCTTGATGTTGCGGGTGCCCAGTTCGACGCTGTCGTCGAGGTTCTTGTATTCGCGCTTGTCCCAGACCTTCACGGCCCGGCCGTGGCGGCTCTTGTCCTGGCCGATGCGGACGCCTTCGGGATTGTAGCCGTTATTGCCGAACGGACTGGTGCCGCCCGAGCCGATCCACTTGTTGCCGCCCTCGTGGCGCTTCTGCTGTTCCTTCAGGCGCTCCTGCAGGGTCTCCATCAGCTTCTCGAAGCCGCCCATGGCCTCGATGGCGGCCTTTTCCTCGTCGGTCAGGAACTTCTCGGTCAGGGCTTTCAGCCACTCTTCCGGGATGTCGGCGGTCAGACCGTCGTTGACCGTCTCCAGGCCTTTGAAGACGTGGCCGAACACGCGGTCGAACTTGTCGAGGTTCTTTTCGTCCTTCACCAGACTGGCGCGGGACAGGAAATAGAAGTCCTCGACCGAGCGGTCGATGACGTCCTTGTCCAGGGCCTCCATCAGCATCAGGTACTCGCGCAGGGACACGGGCACCTTGGCCTGGCGGAGCTCGGAGAAGAAGCGAAGGAACATCGGCGCGGGCTTTCGAACAGATGTTCGGAGTGTGGAGGGTTCTGAAAGGGGACGCAACCGCAGCGGCGTTATCCGCGCCGCAGAATGAACTCCAGATCGTTGATCTCACCGACAGGGAAGAAGTACTCGCCGACCTTGGTGAACCCCATCCGCTCATAGAGCCGCTGAGCGCCGAAGTTCTCCGACCACACCCCGATCCAGAGCGGACGAGGGCCGTCCTTCTCCAGCCACTCCAGCGCCGCTTTCAGTAGCATCGAGCCCCTGCCGCCGCCTTGGCGCTCTTTCAACACATAGACGCGCTTTAGCTCGCCATCGCCGGGCTTCACGTCGTCATGCGGCAGGTCGCACGGGCCGGACAGGGCATAGCCGATGGCCTCGCCGTCGTCCTCCAGCAGCCATGTGGCCTTGCCTGGATGGATCAGGCTTTCGCGGGTCTTCTCCAGCCCATAGGCCGAGGCGATGAAGGTCTCCAGATCCTCCGGCGGATAGAGATAGTCAAAGGTCTCGGTGAAGGTGCGGGCTCCCAGACTGGAGACCGTATCGGCGTCTTCGACGGTGGCGCGGCGCAGGGAAAGGCTCATGTCGCACCTGATAACCGCGATCAGCCGGTTTCGTCCAATGGCTGTCCGCGATACCCTGTCAGCATGAGCATCAGCCTGTTCACCCATTCCGACATGCTCGACCACCGGCCGGGCGAGGGTCACGCCGAGCACCCCGGGCGATTGCAAGCGGTGATCGACGCCTTGAGCGACGATGCGACCCTTGATCTGGAGACTATCGAAGCTCCGCTGGTCGATATCGCCGACCTGGCCTTGGTGCACCCGCAGGCCTTCATCGACAGCATCCTGGCTTCGGCCCCGCACGTCGGTCGCTATGCGCTGGACCCGGACACCATCCTGACCCCCGGCAGCCTGGTCGCAGCCCGACGGGCGGCCGGCGCGGCGGTTTTGGCGGTGCGCCAGATCGCGGCCGGGGAGGGCGCCCGAGCCTTCTGCGCCGTGCGGCCGCCGGGCCATCACGCTGAGCCGGGCACGGCCATGGGCTTTTGCGTCTTCTCCAATGTCGCCGTCGCGGCGCGGGTCGCCCAGGCTTCGGGCCTGAAGCGCGTGGCCATCGTCGATTTCGACGTCCACCACGGCAATGGCACCCAGGCGACCTTCGAAAACGACCCGACCGTCTTCTTCGCCTCGATCCACCAATCGCCGCTCTATCCGGGCACCGGAGATCCGTCCGAGACCGGGCTGGGCAATATCGCCAACGCCATCGTCGCGCCGGGCGCCTCGAGCCAGACCTGGCGGGCGAAGTTCGAGGGGCTGATGGACCTGGTCGATGGTTTCGCGCCCGACCTGATCCTGGTCTCGGCCGGTTTCGACGCCCATGTTCGCGATCCGCTGTCGGAGCAGAACCTGGAGGCTGAGGATTTCGCCTGGGCGACGCGGGCCATCGTCTCGGTCGCCAACGCCCGGTCGCGGGGCCGTATTGTTTCCTCGCTCGAGGGCGGCTACGACCTACACGCGCTGGGGCGCTCAGCCGCCGCGCATGTCAGCGCTCTGCAGGAGGGATGAAGGGATTGGCGGGCGACCGCCGCTCCCTCGCGAACATGGCCGACGCAACCAACGCCGACCACATCCTCGCCGAGGCCAGGCCTGCGCGTCCGGGCGTCATCACCTTGGCGCGTCACGGCGAACCGGCCTTGTCGCGCAAGATTATCTTCAACGCCCACGCCTATGGCGAATGGTGGGCGCGTTATGAGGTGGGCGGGCTAAAGGCAGGCCAGACGCCGCCCGAATCTCTCGTCGAGACCTGCCGTCAGGCGTCCGTCGTGATTGCCTCGACCCGCCGCCGGTCCATCGAGACCGCCCAAGCCGTTTGTGGCGGCAGGGCGTTCGCCACCGATCCGCTCTTTGTGGAAGCGCCGTTGCCGCCCCCGCCTTGGCCGTCCTGGATCAGGATGAAGCCCAGCCATCTGGGGTTCTTCGCCCGTTTCTGGTGGTGGTTCTTCAACAATCACGGTGGGCTGGAGACCCGGGCCCAGGCCGAGCTCCGTTCCGACCGGGCCGCCGACCTGTTGATTGATCTGGCCGCTGGCGGCCAGGACGTGCTGGTCCTCGCTCATGGCTTCTTCAACTGGATGGTCGCCCGATCGCTGAGGAAGAAGGGCGCCCTCCAGCTGGTCGACGAAGGCCACGCCTATTGGAGCATCAAGCGCTTCACCCTGGCCTGAGGCACGACAACCCGTCCGGCTGCCCTTAACCACGGCCCATTCTAGGTCGTTGCCCCTACCTTCCCGCCCCACTAGGGTGCGGCCGTTCCCCTCGGAGTTGAAATGACCGACGCCTCGAAAGCCATGGATGGAGATCTCGCCGGACTGAGCTTCGAGCAGGCCTTGGCCGAGCTGGAGAAGATCGTGTCCGAGCTGGAGTCCGGTCAGGCGCCGCTGGAACGGTCCATCGACATCTATGAACGTGGCGCGGCCCTGAAAGCCCACTGCGAAAAGAAGCTGGAAGCCGCCCGCCTGAAGGTCGAGAAGATCGTGTTGGGCCAAGGCGGCGCCGTGAGCGCGGAACCGGCGGACTTCGCCTGATGGGTTCGGTTCCGGTCACCTATGACGACTTCGACAAGGTCGATATCCGCATCGGCACGGTGACCAGCGCCGAAGCGTTTCCGGAAGCGCGCAAGCCCGCCTACAAGCTGACCATCGATTTTGGCCCGCTGATCGGGATCAAGCGCTCCTCGGCCCAGGTGACCAAGCACTACGCCCTGGATCAACTGGTCGGGCGCCGGGTCGCCGCGGTGGTCAATTTTCCGCCTCGGCAGGTCGGTCCGGTAATGTCGGAGGTTCTGTGTCTGGGCTTTCCGGACGCCGACGGCGAGGTTGTGCTGGTCAGCGTGGACCGCGCCGCGCCAGACGGGGGGAAGCTGTTTTGATGGATCTGGAACGGCGCATCGTCCAGGCGGCGGATATCGTCACCGTGGCGCTCGACGAGCTCCTGCCCCGGGCCGAAGGTCCCGAAAGCCGGCTGACCGAGGCCATGCGCTATGCGGCCCTGGGGCCTGGCAAGCGACTGCGGCCGTTCTTCGCCCTCGAGACCGGCAAGATGTTCGACCTGCCCGAGCGCCCGGTGCTGCGCGCCGCCTGCGCGCTGGAATGTATCCACGCCTACAGCCTTGTGCATGACGACCTGCCGGCGATGGACAATGACGATGTGCGTCGCGGTCGACCGACCTTGCACATCCAATATGACGAGGCCACCGCGATTCTGGCCGGCGACGCCCTGCAGACCGCCGCCTTCGAGATCATGGCCCACCCCGACACCCACGACGACGGTCATGTCCGCTCGGAGCTGGTTCGCAAGCTGGCCATCGCGTCCGGCGCCAGGGGCATGGCCGGCGGCCAGATGATCGACATTCTGGGCGTCCGCGACGATCTGGGAGCCGTGGCCCGCATGCAGCGCCTGAAAACCGGCGCGCTGATCGCCTTCGCCTTCGAAATTCCGCTGATCATCGCCCGGGCAAAAGATTGCGAGCGCGCCGCCCTGATGGGCTTCGCCCAGGACCTCGGTTTGGCCTACCAGATCGTCGACGACATTCTGGACGCCGAGGGCGACGAAGCCCTGCTGGGCAAGGCCGCCGGCGGCAAGGACGCCGCCATGGGCAAGACCAACTATGTCACCCTGCTGGGTCTGGATGCGGCCAAGGAACGAGTGAATCTTCTGGCGGCCCAAACCAAGTCTCACCTCGATATTTTCGGCGAACGCGCCAATCATCTGCGTCACAGCGTTGATTTCGTGCTGGACCGGCGCAGCTGACCGCGCTTTCTTCGGACATGACCCCCGTGACTCCTCTCCTCGATAAGATCGCCTCGCCCGCCGATACGCGCGGATTCTCCGTGGCCGAACTGAAGCAGTTGGCCAGCGAGGTGCGCGCCGAGACCATCGACGCCGTGTCGGTGACCGGCGGGCATCTGGGCGCCGGCCTTGGCGTGGTCGAGCTGACCGTCGCCCTACACCATGTGTTCGAGACGCCCAAGGACATCCTAATTTGGGACGTCGGCCACCAAGCCTATCCGCACAAGATCCTCACTGGCCGCCGCGATCGTATCAAGACGCTGCGCCAGGGCGGCGGGCTGTCGGGCTTCACCAAGCGGGCCGAGAGCGAATACGACCCGTTCGGCGCGGCCCACGCGGCCACCTCGATCTCGGCGGCGCTGGGCTTCTGCGCCGCGCGAGACCAGAAGGGCGAGACCAACAAGGTCGTGGCCGTGATCGGCGACGGCTCGATGAGCGCCGGCATGGCCTATGAGGCGATGAACGCGGCGACCGACACCACCAAGCAACTGACCGTCATCCTCAACGACAACGACATGTCGATCGCCCCGCCGGTCGGCGGGATGAGCGCCTATCTGGCCAATCTGGTTTCGGGCGGCGCCTACAGAAAAGTTCGCAAGCTCGGCAAGACCGTCGTCGAGAAACTGCCGACCCCGATGCGTGAAGCGGCCCGCAAGGCCGAGGAATACGCGCGCGGCATGGTCACCGGCGGCACCTTTTTCGAGGAGCTGGGCTTCCACTATGTCGGCCCCATCGATGGCCACGACATGGACGCCCTGGTCAGCGTGCTGAAGAACGCCCGCCAGTTCGAGGACAAGCCGGTGCTGGTCCACGTCGTCACTCAGAAGGGCAAGGGCTATGCCCCTGCCGAGGGCGCTGCCGACAAGCTGCACGCCGTGGTCAAGTTCGACGTCATTACCGGCCAACAGCAAAAGGCCGCCGCCGGTCCGCCTAGCTACACCAAGGTTTTCGCTCAGGAACTCGTCAAGCAGGCCGAGCGGGATACGAAGATCGTCGCCATCACCGCCGCCATGCCGTCTGGCACGGGCCTTGACCTGTTCCAGAAAGCCTTTCCCGAGCGCACCTTCGATGTGGGCATCGCCGAGCAACACGCGGTGACCTTTGCCGCCGGCTTGGCTGCCGATGGCATGAAGCCCTTCGCGGCGATCTATTCGACCTTCCTGCAGCGCGGATACGATCAAGTGGTCCACGACGTGGCCATCCAGCGCCTGCCTGTGCGCTTCGCCATGGACCGGGCTGGTTTGGTCGGCGCCGATGGCCCGACCCATGCCGGCACCTTCGACATCGGCTTCATGGGCGCTCTGCCCGGCATGATCCTGATGGCCGCCGCCGATGAGGTGGAACTGGCCCGGATGGTCGCTACCGCCGTCGAGATCGACGACCGCCCCAGCGCTTTCCGCTATCCGCGTGGCGAGGGCCTTGGCCTTGAAATGCCGGTGGGCTGCGCCGACCCGCTGGAGATCGGCAAGGGCCGCATAGTCCGCGAAGGAACCAGCGTCGCCATCGTCTCGTTCGGCACACGTCTGACCGAAAGCCTGAAGGCCGCCGATCTGCTGGCCGCGCGCGGCCTCTCGGCCACCGTCTGCGACGCCCGTTTCGCCAAGCCGCTGGATGTGGATCTCCTGCTACGTCTGGCTCGCGAGCACGAAGCGATCATCACGGTGGAAGAAGGCGCCATGGGGGGCTTCGGCGCCTTTGTGCTGCAGGCCCTGGCCGAGCATGGCGCGCTGGATCGCGGCCTTAAGATCCGCACCCTGGTCCTGCCCGACATCTTCCAGGACCAGGACAAGCCCGAGGTCATGTACGCCCAGGCCGGTCTCGACGCCGAGGGCATCATGCGCGGAGCGCTGTCGGCGCTCGGCATCGACAATATCTCGGCAGCGGGCCGCCGGGCCTGATCAGGCCGCCGCGCACGACCTGAAGAAGGCCTTCACCTGGCCTTCGTCTTCACGCTTGGCGCGGAGATTATGGCGTTGGCCCTTCGTCAGCACCGCCAGATCACCGGTATGTTGGAAGCCGACGAGGGCGGGCGCGCTCATCCTGCCGCGCGCTTCCAGCAGGCCAGTCTCGGCCAGGGCGCTTTCGGCCTTCTGGGCGGGAAAGCGGCTCTCGATGCGGTTCGACGCCAGAACGATTTCGCGGTCATTCAGACCGACGGCCGAAATCCGTACGCTATCGGCGCCCGGCGAGCAGCTGAGCATGAGAACGACGTCGTCGCTGTGAGGCCGGCCATAGGCTAGGCGGGGCGCTTCGCTGCTATCGCTTAGGAACGCCCAGCGATAGCCACTGTCCGCAACCCTCTCGTGGGCGCAGCCGGCGAGGCTGGCGGCCAGCCCCAGAACGGCAAGTGCGGCGGTCGGGCGTGCCATTAGCGCTTCTCCTACCGGGGAGAACGCGGCGGGGGCGCTGTGGTTTCGCGCGCTCCAAAAATGCTTCAGGCGCGGACCCTGCGAGGGCCGCGCCTGAAGGTCTTGAGGGTCTTGCCAGCGATCTAGAAGGGCGAGAAGCGCTCGACCAGGGCCTGGCCGGCGGGGGTCTTTTGCACGCGGCTGATATCGCCGCGGCCGCCGTAGCTGATGCGGGCTTCGGCGATCTGGGTGTGCTTGATGGTGTTGGCCGAGGAGATGTCTTCCGGCCGCACGATGCCCGCGACGGTCAGCTGGCGCAGCTCGGCGTTGGTGCGCACTTCCTGCGTGCCCTGGATGACCATGTTGCCGTTGGGCATGACATGGCTGACCACGGCGGCGATGGTCAGGCTGATCTTCTCGGAGCGACTGACGCTGCCGCCGCCGTTGTTGCTGAAGGTCGAGTTGGTGCCGATGGCGTTGCCCGGATCAAAGCCGCCCGGCAAGATCTTGCCGAGGCTGGATTCCAGTCCCAGGAAGTTGCTGACGCCGGCCTGGGTGCTGGAGGTCCGCGAACTGGCCGTGGTGTTCTTGGTGCTGACGCTGTCGTCGATATCGATCTGGACAGTCAGGATGTCGCCCACCTTGCCGGCGCGCTGGTCGTTGAAGAAGGCGCGGGCGCCGACCCGCCACAGCGAGTTGGCCGAGGCGGCCTGCGGCGCAGCCTCGCGATTCGAGGCGAACTGCTGGGTCATCGGCGCCAGCTGGGCGGGATAGCCGACGGGAGCCAGTTCAGGACCCCTCACCGCTTCGGTGACGGTCGAGCAGGCGGCGAGCGGGGCGAGCAGAACGAGGGCGGCGATCAGGGCGGGGCGCATGCGAGGGACCTCTAGCGAGCGGCGTAACGGATGGAAGAGCGGGTTTGCAAGGACTGGGCCTGCGGGCCCACCATTGCCGACCCAGGACCCGTCGCGACGGCCTGGATGATTTTCTTGGACAGCGTGTTCTGGACGGACACGACCTCGCCCGCGGCGGCGGCGGTCATGGCTTTTCCTTGCAGGGCAAGGGTAATGCCGCCGTTTTCGTAGGTCACCGTGATGATGTCGCCGTTCTTGATGACTTGGGCGGCGGACACATCGCGAAGCGAGGCTGCGGCGCCTTCACGCAGGGGGCGCTTGGCGCTCATGCCGATCAGGGCGTCGGCGTCCTGGGGGGCGTCGCTGGGCGAGGCGGCCATCTTTACCCAGATCAGGTCCTGGGGCTGCACGATCTCGCCAGCCGAGAGGCTGCGCGCATAGGCAAGAACTTCCACATTGCCCCGGGCGCGGACCACACCGACGCCATTGCCGCCGCCGTCGATACCCTGGCGAACGATGATCCGGCGCAGGCCTTGCGAATTGGTCCAGTTTAGACCTGCGCGGCGGGCGGCCGATTGCACCTGACCGGCGTCAAGTACGGCGGTAGAGCCCACCCGGGTGGCGACGAGGACGTTCGAGGCCGAGCCAGCGCCGTCGAACAGGTCGCCCAGCGTGACGCGGCCATCGGCGTCGGTGGTGTCCATCTTCAACGATACGGCTTGACCGGCGAACGCGGGACCCGCGAGGGCCAGGGCGCAGACAGTGATCAGGAGGCGCTTCATGAGCTTAGGACCTCAGCTGCGAGGTGGCCTGGAGCATCTGGTCGGCCGTGGTGATGACTTTTGAGTTCATCTCGTAGGCGCGCTGGGCGACGATCAGGGCGGTGATTTCGCTGACGGCGTCGACGTTCGAGGATTCGGTGTAGTTCTGAAGCAGGGTGCCGAAACCCGGCTGGCCGGGAGCGGCGATGTTGGCTGGGCCGGAGCCGCCGGTTTCCAGGAACAGATTGTCGCCGATGGCCTCCAGGCCGCCTTCGTTCATGAAGTTGGCCAGTTCGATCTGGCCGATGGTCTGGGGATCGGTCTGGCCGGACAGGGTCACCTGCACCAGGCCTGTCTTGCCGATGGTGATGGCGGTGGCGTTCTGCGGGATGGTGATGCCCGGTTGGACCGCGTAGCCGTCGTCGGTGACGACTTGACCCTGGTCATTGGACGAGAAGTTGCCGGCGCGGGTATAGGCGGTCTCGCCCGAGGGCATTAGGATCTGCAGGTAGCCCTTGCCCTGGATGGCCACGTCCAGCTCGTTGTTGGTCATGGTGGGCGTGCCTTGCTCGGTGATCCGATAGACCGAGCCGGCCTTCACGCCGCCGCCGATCTGGACGCCGGTGGGCACCACGTTGCCGTCGCTGGACGACTGCGCGCCGGCCCGCTCGATGGTCTGGTAGAGCAGGTCCTGGAATTCGGCCCGCTGACGCTTGAAGCCAACGGTGTTCATGTTGGCGATGTTGTTGGAGATGACTTCGACGTTCAGCTGTTGGGCCGACATGCCGGACGCGGCGGTGCGCAGAGCTTGCATGGTCTAGGTTCCCTTAGTTGGCTTTGCCGAGGCGTTCGACGGCGGAGCGCGTCAGTTCGGCGGCGTTGTCCATCATCTTGGCCATGCTCTCGTAGGCGCGCTGCACCGCGATCAGCTTGGTGATCTCGACGACGGATTGGACGTTGGAGGATTCCAGCATGCCCTGGTGCACGACGGCGTTGGGCGCTTGCTGGAGCGTGGCGTTGGAGGTGTTGCGATAGAGGTTGTCGCCGTCCTTGCTCAGCGAGGCCAAGTCATCGGCCTGAACCACGGCGATCTTGCCGAGGGCCAGCGGGCCCTGGCTGACGATGCCGTCCTTGCCGACGGTGACGGGGCCTTGCTTGGGATCGATCAGGATCTCGCCGCCGCCCTCGTCCAGCACGGGGTTGCCGGTCTGGGTGACCAGCTTGCCTTCCGGATTGGTGGTGAAGCGGCCGTCGCGGGTGTAGCGCTCGCCGCCGGCGGTCTGGACCTTGAAGAAGCCCAGGCCCTCAATGGCCAGATCGAAGTCGCCGCCGGTCTTGGTCATGGCGCCTTGCGAGAAGTTCCGCGCCACGCCGTCGTCGAGCACAAACTTGACGGGGTTGGTCCCGCCCAGGGTGCGGGCCGGCTTGGCGGCTTCGGTGCGGACCATCAGGTCCTCGGTCTTGAAGCCCGTCGTATTGGCGTTGGCGATGTTGTTCGCGACGATGTCCAGCTCACGACGGAGCGTCATCTGGCGCGAAAGGCCGACATACAGCGCGTTGTCCATGACGAGTTAACTCGGGCGGCTGGCGCGACAAATGCGCCGCAGTCCTGTTAGCAACCATCGTGCCAACGTGAAAAGATCAGTGAAAACAAGGAGCAACAAGGTTAACGCGAGGGTATTGGTCGGAGTCTGCCGGGTGGATTCTGCCTGCGGCGAAATGGCCGCCAAAACACATCGTTAACCATGGTCGAGCATGAGTATGCGGGTAGATTCCAAGGAACCGCGCGCGTGGCCAAGAAACCCCCCAAGGAAGCTCCCGCCCCCGAAGGTGAAGAGGGCGCTGTCGAGGGCGAAGCTCCTGCCAAGAAGAAGCCGCCGATCGTTCTGATCGCGGCCGCTGCTGGCGTGCTGGTGCTGGGCGGCGGCGGAGCCGCGGCTTTCTTCCTGATGAAGCCAAAGCCCGAAGCCCAAGGCGAAAAGGGCGCGGAGGATCACGGGAAGAAAAAGGAAAAGAAGAAGGACGAAAAGAAAAAGGAAGGCGAAGGCGCCGCCGCCGAGGGGGCGGCCGGAACGCCGGTGATCAAGGAAGGTCCCGACGGGATCGTCTTCTACACCCTGCCCGACATCGTCGTGAACATGCAGACCGCCGACGGCAAGTCGACGTTCCTGAAGCTGAAGCTGACCTTCGAGCTGCCCGACGAGGAAACAGCCGAGGTTCTAACGCCGAATCTGCCCAGGCTGCAGGACATGTTCCAGACCTTCCTGCGCGAGCTGCGGCCGGAAGACCTGAACGGCAGTCAGGGCACCTTCCAGCTTCGTGTCGAGCTGCTGCGCCGGGTCAATCTCGTTGCCGCGCCGTCAAAGGTGAACGCTGTCCTGATCGAGGAGATGCTGATTAACTAGCCCCTTCGGGAGCTGGTTGGGCAAACCAACATGGCGGACGAACTCGACGACCAGGCCGCGATGGCCCAATGGGCTTCGCAGAACCCTCCGGGCGCTTTCGAGCAACCGGCCGGCGGCGACAAGCCGGGCGAATTTGGCGATTTCAGCGGTGGCATGGGCGGCGGCTGGGACGATGGCGGCGGCGACATGGCGGGATCCGAGCGGATCCTGAACCAGGACGAAATCGACAGCCTGCTGGGCTTCGACCTGTCAGGCGACGGCAATGACGACCGCACCGGCATCCGGGCGATCATCAATTCGGCCCTGGTCAGCTACGAGCGTCTGCCGATGCTCGAAATCGTCTTCGACCGCCTTGTGCGGTTGATGACGACCTCGCTGCGGAACTTCACCTCCGACAACGTCGAAGTCAGCCTCGACAACATCAGCTCGATCCGTTTCGGCGACTACCTGAATTCGATCCCGCTGCCGGCCATCCTCGCGGTGTTCCGGGCCGAGGAACTCGACAACTACGGTCTGCTGACCGTCGACTCCAACCTGATCTATTCGATCGTCGACGTGCTGCTGGGCGGCCGTCGCGGCACCGCCGCGATGCGGATCGAGGGTCGGCCCTACACCACCATCGAGCGGGTGCTGGTGCAGCGGATGATCGAGGTGGTCTTGCACGACCTGAAGGCCGCCTTCGAACCGCTGCATCCGGTCGGCTTCACGCTGGACCGCCTGGAAACCAATCCGCGCTTTGCCGCTATCGCGCGGCCCGCCAACGCCGCCATCCTGGTCAAGCTGCGCATCGACATGGAAGACCGTGGCGGTCGCATCGAGCTGCTGCTGCCCTATGCGACGCTGGAACCCATCCGCAAGATGCTGCTGCAGCAGTTCATGGGCGAGAAGTTCGGCCGCGACAACATCTGGGAAGGCCACTTGGCCACCGAACTCTGGACTACTCAGATGGAGGTCCGCGCCGTGCTCGACGAACAGCAACTGCCGCTGTCGCGCGTGTTGGACCTGAAAGTCGGCGACACGATGATGCTGAACGCCACGCCCGACAGCCTGGTCGAACTGCGCGCCGGGGCCATCCCGCTGACGCGCGGCCGCATGGGCCGTCGCAACCACTCCATCGCCATCCGGGCCGAGGCGCCGCTGACACCTGCGGCCAAGAAAGCGGTTCAGAAACTGAAATGAGCCTGATCGCCGTCGCCATGAACGTTCTGCTCGCGATCCTGCTGATCGTGGCGTTGGGCTTTGGCTGGCGCCTGGAACGCCGGCTCAAGGCCTTGCGCGACAGCCATGTCGGCTTCGCCAAGGCCGTGGCCGATCTGGATCACGCCGCCGCGCGGGCCGAGCAGGGCCTAGCCGATCTGCGCGCCGCCACCGACGAGGCTTCTGAGGCCCTCGCCGACCGCATCGAGCGCGCCACTGCCCTGGCCGCCAAGCTCGACGAGCGGCTGAACCGTCCGACGGTCACGCCGCCGCCCGCCGCAGCGGCCCCGGTGGCTGCGCGCAAGGAGCCGCCGGAACCCAAGGCGGATCGCCGCCTGAAGGCGGAGGATTTCGAGCGCCTGCTAGACCGCGAGGCTCAGGCCAGCCGGCCGATCGAGCCCGCCGTGCGTCCGGCCCCCATTTCGCGACCCAGTGCCGCCACGGAAACCCCGCGTTCACGAGCGCGGGTTGATGATGACCTCTTCGAGGGCCCGGTCGATCCGCCGCGTCCCGGACCCAGTTTCAGAGCCCGGTGATGAAGAACATGCCTCGTATCCTCCCGCTCGTCGGCGTCGCGGTCGGCGGCGTCCTGGCCGTCAACGCCCTGGCCGGCGCCAAGTCGCTGCCCGACATGCTGGGTGGGGCCAAGGCTTTCGCCGAGGGCATCGCCAAGCCGGACGCCAAGGCCGGGCATGGCGAAGAGGCCAAGTCGGCCGAGTCGGCCGGTCAAAACGCCGCCGCTTCGGCGGCTTCGTCGCTTCCGCCGCGTGTCTGCGCACCGTCCTCTACGGATCTGGCTCGCGAAGCCGGCTTGTCGCCCGCCGAACTGCGCATCCTGCAAAGCCTGGGCGCCCGCCGCGGTCAGCTGGACCAGCGCGAACAGGACATCGACGTGCAACTGCAATTGCTGGCCGCCGCCGAGGCCAAGCTCGACGCCAAGGTCAAGGCTCTGAGTGGCCTGAAAGGCGACATCCAGGGCCTGCTCGGTCAGGCCGACACCCGGAAGTCGGCCGAGGTCGATCGCATGGTCACCGTGTTCTCAAGCATGAAGCCCAAGGACGCCGCCGCCCGGATGACGATCCTCGACGACAACGTGCGTCTGCCGATCGCCGCCAAAATGAAGGAGCGGACGCTCAGCATGATCCTGGCGAACATGGCCCCCATCGACGCGAAGGTCCTGACCGAGCGTCTGGCCAATCGCTTCGCCAACGACGCCATCAACAAGGGCAAGGCCGCCATCGCCGACAGCGGAGCGGCTGCTCCGGCTGACGCCCAGGGCAAGCAAGCCGCGGCCGCGCCGCTGGCCGGGGCCGCCGCGCCCAAGAAGGCCGGTTAGGGCGCTCGATGGGCCTTAGCGCGATCCTGCGGTCCAGCGTCGCGGCGGTTTGCATCGCCAGCGTGGCGGCGCCGTCGGTCTATGCCGCCGGCCCGGTCGCCGCATCGCGCGGATCTCTCGACTTGCGCGTCGCCCAGGCGGCGGAGTTCAGCCGCCTGGAATTCCACTGGGCCGGCGGCGCCCGCATGACGTCAAAGCGCGATGGTCAGGTCCTGACCCTGCGCTTCAGCCGCGACGCCAATCCCGACATGTCGACCCTGCGGCTGAACCCGCCGCGCTGGGTGAAATCCGCCGAGGCTCGTCACACGGGCGGCGCGCTGGAAATCGTCATCACCCTGGCCGACGACGCCGAGGCCCGCGTGGGCAACGCGGACGGCGCCGACTTCGTCAATATCTTTCCCCGCGCGGGCGCCATGGCCAGCGCCGCAGCGCCGGCGGCGCATGTCGCGCCGGTCGGTCGTCCCAACCCGATGCCGCCGGGCGGCGTGGTCAAGGGCGGATACGAAAAGGCCGATGGCCAGGCCCGGCTGACCTTCAATTGGGCCGCGCCCTCTGGCGCCGCCGTGTTCCGTCGCGGCGAGGCGGTCTGGGTGGTGTTCGACACTCCCGCGCGCCTCGACATCTCGAAGATCCCGGGCGCCAGCGCCCACTATTCCAGGATCCAGGTCTTCAAGGGCGCAGACTATAGCGCCCTGCGCATCGTCACTCCGCATGGCACGCCGTACTACGCCGAAGGGCAGGGCGGCCTTTGGACGATCAGTTTGGGGGCTGGCTCGCAAGCCACGCCCGACGCCATCCGCGTGGCCCGCGACGAAACCGTCACCCCCGCCACCCTGACGGCCGCCGTAGCCGGCGTCACCAAGGCGGTCTGGGTCAATGACCCGGCTGTCGGCGACCGTCTGCTGGTCGCACCGGCGCTTGCGCCCTCCAAGGGCCTGCCGTCGCGCCGTGAATATGTCGAGATGGCGCTGCTGCCTTCAGCTCAAGGCCTTGCCGCCGAGACCTATGCCAGCGACCTGATGGTCTCGACCGATGGGGACCTGCTGCGGATCGGCCGGCCCAAGGGGCTGGTGCTCTCGCCGCTGTCTGCCGCCAAACCTGCGGAAGAGGCCGCCGCCGGTGCGCCTCAGCCCATGGCTATGCCGGCCCTGATCGACCTGGAAAACTGGCCCAAGACCGGTTCAGGTGGTTTCCTTGCGCGCTATAACGCGCTGCAGGGCGCCATCCCCGCCGCCAGCGAGGGCGAGGACAAGAACGGCGACATAGGCGCGCGCATGGCTCTGGCCCGGTTCCTGGTCGGCTCGGGCTTGTCCTATGAAGCCATCGGCGTGCTCAACGCCGCCGCCCGCAAGCATCAGACCCTGATGGGCGACGCCGAGTTCCGCGGTCTGCGCGGCGTGGCCCGGGCCATGGCCAATCGCCTGGCCGAAGCCGAAACCGATTTTGCCTCGCCGGTCCTGGCCGACGACGCCTCTAGCGCACAGTGGCGCGGCTACATTTCCGCCCAGCAGGGCGAATGGACCGATGCGCGGGCCAAGTTCGCCACCGGCGGCCGCGCGCTAGACCTCTTCCCCGCGCTCTGGCGCGCTCGCTTCCTGCACGCCCAGGCCGAGGCCGCGCTGGGAACCGGCGACCTCGTCGGGGCCGCCCGTCTCGTCGCCGACGCCCTGAAGCAGCCCAAGGTTCCCGTTGGGGACCAACTCGACATTCGTCTGACCCAGGCGCGCATCTTCGAAGCCAAGGGCGAGAAGACTCGCGCCCTGCGCATGTTCCAGGCCATCGCCAAGGCTCCGATCGATCGCATCGCCGCGCCGGCCATGCTGCACGCCACGCAGATCCGTCTGGCCAAGGGGCAGATCGATGCGACTGCGGCGGCAAACGAGCTCAATCAGCTTCGCTTCCGCTGGCGGGGCGACGGCGTCGAGCTGGAAACCATTCGCGGTCTTGGAAAGCTCTTCATCGACCAGGGTCGCTATCGCGAGGCGCTGGAAGTTCTGCATTCGGCAGGCAACAACCAGCCCGATCACCCCGAGGCTATCGCGCTGCGCAGCGACCTCAGTGGCGCGTTCCGGGCTCTGTTCCTTGACGGTCTGGCCGACGGCATGCAACCGATCCAGGCCGTGGGCCTGTTCTACGACTTTCAGGACCTGACCCCGCTGGGCGCCGATGGCGACCAGATGGTGCGCAATCTCGTGCGGCGTCTGGTGGATGTCGACCTGCTCGACGAAGCCGGCAAGCTGCTGAAGTACCAGGTCAACAATCGTCTGGATGGCGTGCCCAAAGCCCAGGTGGCCACCGATCTGGCCTGGATCTACCTGATGAACAAGCAGCCTGAGAGCGCGCTGCAGGCGATCAACGAGACCCGCACGACGATCCTGCCGCCGGCCCTGAACGCCGAGCGTCGCCTGGCCACGGCGCGGGCCTATATGAGTCTTGGCCGCTATGACGCGGCGCTGGAACTGGTCGAGAACGACAACAGTCGCGACTCCCAGGATATCCGCGCCGACATCGCCTGGAAGCAGCGCACCTGGCCGGCAGCGGCTGCGCTTTATGAGAAGTCGCTAGGCGAGCGTTGGAAGGGACAGGGGGCGCTGGCTGTCGGCGAGGAGGCGCGTCTGCTGCGCGCCGGTGTCGCCTATAGTCTGGCTGATGACAACGCCTCGCTGGACCGGTTACGCCAGCGCTATACGGGTTTCGTCGAGGGCGCTCGCAACCCCGAAGGATTGCGCATCGCCCTTTCGGGCATGAACGTCGAATCGCTGTCCAGCGCCGACTTCGGCCGAGTCACCGCCGACAACGAAGCCTTCGGAGGCTGGGTAGCCAAGATGAAGGACCGCTTCCGGGCAGCGCGTCCCGCCGGCTCGCCGGCTCGCGGTTAGTCCGTAAGGCAGTCTTTAACTGTCCAAAAACGCCCCGCCCGCGCGAACCCTGCTCGCCCCCATTGCCCGCGCGCGTCAAACATCCGCAAAACTCGATTGGTCTTATGGCGAGCTACGCGCGTTTGGCCTAGTTAGTGCGCCGCCCGACTTCCCGGGCGGGACGTCGGTCGACGGCCGCTTGCAAAGCGTTAGCAGGCATGTCATGACAACGTTGTCATAGGGTGGAAGATTTAGTGAATATGACCAACGACGGCGAAAATGGCCGCGAAGTTCTGGTGCTGCTCGGCGGCGCCGGGGACTTGGCGCTGCGCATGCTGCTGCCCTCGCTCTATTTTCTGGAGGTCGATCGCCTCCTTCCTCATGACCTGAGGATCATCGGCGTCGCGCGCGGCGAAGGTGACGGCGAAAGCTACAAGACCCTGGTTCGCGAGCAACTCGGCAAGCGCGCCGCCGTCGAGGAGGCCGCCTGGAACCGTCTGGCCGCCCGAATGGATTACCTTGCGGTCGATATCACCAAGGACGAGGGCGCGGCCAAGCTGGCCGAGCGCGTCGGTGAGCATGGTTCACTGGTCATCTACTTCGCCCTGTCGCCCAGCCTCTATGGCCCGGTCTGCAACGCGCTTCAGTCCGCCGGCCTGACGGGTCCGAAGTCGCGTCTCGTCCTCGAAAAGCCCATCGGCCGGGACCTGGAAAGCTCACGCAAGACCAACGCCGCCGTGGGCGCGGTGGTCGGCGAAGAGCAGATTTTCCGGATCGACCACTATTTGGGCAAGGAAACCGTCCAGAACCTGACGGCCCTGCGCTTCGCCAACGTGCTGTTCGAGCCCCTTTGGGATCGCAACACGATCGACCATGTGCAAATCACCATTGCCGAGACCGAAAAGGTCGGCGAGCGCTGGCCCTATTACGATGAATACGGCGCACTGCGGGACATGGTGCAGAACCATATGCTGCAGCTTCTCTGTCTCGTGGCCATGGAGGCGCCGTCCGGCTTCGATCCCGACGCTGTCCGCGACGAGAAGGTCAAGGTTCTGCGCAGCCTGCGGCCTTTCACCAAGGACACCGTGGCCCACGACACCGTGCGTGGCCAGTATGTGGCCGGCGTGGTCGAAGGTGGCGCGCGCGAAGGCTATCTGCAGGAAGTCGGCAAGGCCACCCGGACCGAGACCTTCGTGGCCATGAAGGTGGCGATCGACAACTGGCGGTGGGACGGCGTGCCGTTCTTCCTGCGCACCGGCAAGAACCTGCCCGACCGACGCACCCAGATCGTCGTGCAGTTCAAGCCGCTGCCCCACAACATCTTCGGCCAAGCGACCGACGGCGATCTGGTCTCCAACCGCCTGGTCATCGACCTGCAGCCGGACGAGAATATCGTCCTGACCCTGATGAACAAGCGTCCGGGCCTGTCGGAGGAGGGCATGCGTCTACAGTCGCTGCCTCTGTCCCTGTCCTTCAGCCAGAGCGGCGGCCGCCGCCGGATCGCTTATGAGAAGCTGTTCCTCGACGTCTTCCGCGGCGACCGCACCCTGTTCGTGCGTCGCGACGAGGTCGAGCAGGCCTGGAAGTTCATCGACGGCGTTTCGGCCGCCTGGGCCGCCGCCAATATCGAGCCCGCGCCCTATGCGGCTGGCACCTGGGGTCCCCAATCGTCGAACGGGCTGATCGCGCCCGGCGGCCGCTCGTGGAAGGCTTGATCATGAACCGACCCCCGATTGAAGCCTTCAGCTCGCGCGAAGACCTCTATGACGCCGCGGCCTCGGTTCTTGTCTCGGCCCTGACAACGGCTGTCGCCGAGCGCGGGCAAGCGGGATTCGCGGCCACGGGCGGCACCACGCCTGCTCCGGTCTATGACCGTCTTGCGACCATGACCGCGCCCTGGGACAAGGTGGTGGTGACGCTTAGCGACGACCGCTTCGTGCCGCCCTCGCACGCCGGCAGCAATGAAGGCTTGGTTCGCCGCCACCTGCTGGTCGGCGAGGCCGCCAAGGCCGAGTTCGCGCCGCTCTATTTCGAGGGCGCCAGCCAGGAAGAGTCCGCGTTAAAGGCGGAGGAGGGCGTCGCCGCCGCCTCACCGTTCGGAGCCGTTCTGCTGGGCGTTGGAGCCGACGGCCACTTCGCCTCGCTCTTCCCAGGCTCGCCGGTGCTGGCTCAGGGCCTCGATCCGGAAACCCATCGTCTGGTGCTGGCCGCTCCGGCTGGACACCCCGCGCCAGATATTCCGCGTTTGAGCCTGACCTTCGCCGCCCTGACCCGCGCCGACCTGATTATGCTGTTGGTGACCGGAGAGGCCAAGCGCGCGTTGTTGGAAGGCCCCATTGATCCGGCCCTGCCTGTCGCGTCCATCCTGAAGCAGGACCGCGCCATGGTCCGCATCCTGTGGGCGGAGTAAGCGCCATGAGCCTCAATCCCGTCATCGCCAGGGTCACGGCCCGGATCATCGAGCGTAGCCGAGACAGCCGCGCTGCCTATCTGGCCAATATGGAAGCCGCGATCGCCAACCAACCGGGCCGGGCCAAGCTGTCCTGCGCCAACTGGGCCCACGCGTTCGCCGCCTCGCCGGGCGTCGACAAGGTGCGGGCGATGGATCCCAACGCGCCCAATATCGGCATCGTTTCGGCCTATAACGACATGTTGTCGGCCCACCAGCCGCTGGAAAACTATCCGGCCTTGATCAAGGTCGCCGCGCGCGAAGTGGGGGCCACCGCCCAGTTCGCCGGCGGCGTGCCGGCCATGTGCGACGGCGTGACCCAAGGCCGACCGGGCATGGAGCTGTCGCTATTTTCGCGCGACGTCATCGCCATGGCCACGGGCATCGCCCTGACCCACGACGCCTTCGACAGCGCTCTGTATCTGGGCGTCTGCGACAAGATCGTGCCGGGTCTGGTGATCGGCGCCCTGACCTTCAGCCACCTTCCGGCGCTGTTCGTGCCCGCCGGTCCGATGACCTCGGGCCTGCCCAATTCGGAAAAGGCCCGCATCCGCGCCCTCTATGCCGAGGGCAAGGTCGGTCGCGCTGAACTGCTGGAGGCCGAGAGCGCCAGCTATCATGGCCCGGGCACCTGCACCTTCTACGGGACCGCCAACACCAACCAGATGCTGATGGAGTTGATGGGCTTCCATCTGCCCGGCTCGGCCTTCGTCCATCCCAACACGCCGCTGCGCGAGGCCCTGGTCAGGCAAGCCGCACGTCGCGCCGCCGCCGTCACCAACAAGGGTAACGAATTCATCCCGGTCGGCCGGATGATCGACGAGAAGTCGGTCGTCAACGGCGTGGTCGGCCTGATGGCCACTGGCGGCTCGACCAATCTGGCGTTGCACCTGGTCGCCATGGCCCACGCCGCCGGGGTGATCTTGACGCTGGAAGACCTGGACGAGATCTCCAAGGCAACCCCGCTGCTGGCCCGGGTCTATCCCAACGGCTCGGCCGACGTTAACCACTTCCATGCCGCCGGCGGCATGGCGTTGGTGATCCGCGAACTGCTGAAGGCCGGTCTGGCTCACGAGGATGTCCTGACCATCGCCGGCCCCGGCCTGTCGCGCTACACCCAGGAGCCTGTCCTCGTGGACGGCGAACTGAGCTGGCGCGACGGCGCGGTGGAGTCGCTGGACACCGCCATTGTCCGCCCCGTCTCCGACGCGTTCAGCCCCGAAGGCGGCCTGCGCATGCTGGGCGGCAATATCGGTCGCGGCGTGATGAAGATTTCGGCCGTGAAGCCCGAGCACCACACGATCACCGCCCCGGCGGCGGTTTTCCAGGAGCAGGAAGACTTCATCGCCGCCTTCAAGCGCGGCGAACTCGACCGCGACGTCGTGGTGGTGATGCGCTTCCAGGGGCCGGCCGCCAACGGCATGCCTGAGCTGCACAACCTGTCGCCGTCGATCTCGGTGCTGCTGGACCGCGGGTTCAAGGTGGCCTTGGTCACCGACGGCCGGATGTCGGGCGCGTCGGGCAAGACGCCGGCGGCGATCCATGTGACGCCGGAAGCGGCCAAGGGCGGCCTGCTGGCCTATGTCCAGGACGGCGACCTGATCACGGTCGACGCCGCGAATGGCGATCTGAAATTGCTGGTGGACGACGCGACCCTTCGCGCTCGCACGCCGGCAAACGTCCCGGCGTCCAAGCCGGGCTTTGGGCGGGAATTGTTCGGCTGGATGCGCGCGGGAGTCGGCCCCGCCGACCACGGCGCCTCCGTGCTGTTTGCTTGAGGAAGCAGTCTTGATGAGCGGTTTGAATGGCGGCGGGCTTGGCCTGGTCGGCGACATCGGCGGAACCAATGCGCGATTCGCCCTGGTGGAATTCGACGGACCCGATCCGCGGCTGATCGAGCCGACCACCTATAAGGGCGAGGACTACGGCACGGCCGAGGACGCCATCGAAGAGTACCTGCATAAGGTCGGGGTCAAGCATCCCGACCAGGCGGTAGTCGCCGTCGCGGGGCCGATCGACCATGGCTCGGTCCACATGACCAATCTGGACTGGCGGATTTCCGAGGACAGCCTGCGTCGCGCCGGCGGCTTCCGGCAGGCGACGCTGATCAACGACTTCACCGCCCAGGCCCTGGCCGCGCCGCGCCTCTCGCCCAGGGATCTGCGCCAGATCGGTCCATTGCCGACCTCGGGTGAAGGGGATCTGGCAATCCTCGGCCCTGGCACTGGCTTTGGCGTCGCCGGCATGGCTCGTCGTCATGGGGTCGACACGCCGCTGACCACCGAGGGCGGTCACATCGCTTTCGCGCCTACCGACGAGGTCGAGATCGAGATTCTGCGCCTGCTGACCAAGAAGTATGGCCGCGTATCGGTCGAGCGCATCCTGTCGGGTCCCGGCATGGAAGACCTGCATGTCGCCCTCGGCGACGCCGAAGGGCGAGATGTCGCTCCGCTCGAGGCCAAGCAGATCACCGAGCGCGCGCTGGAAGGCTGCGCCGACAGCCTGGCGACCGTGAACCGTTTCTGCGCCGTGCTCGGCTCGACGGCCGGCGATCTAGCCCTGGCTCTGGGCGCGCGAGGCGGAGTGTTCATCGCCGGCGGTATCGGACCCAAGATCATCGATCTGCTGGAAAAAGGCCCATTCCGCGAACGGTTCGAGGCCAAGGGCCGGTTCGTCGACTACATGCAGGCGATCCCGACCCACGTGATCCTGCATCCCCATACAGCCTTGATCGGCGCCGCCGTGGCGATGACGCCGGACGGGCGAGCCTCGATCTCCTAGCAAAGCTTTAGCACCCCCGCGCGCGGAAGGTCTCGCCATGACAAGGCTGTCATGGCTTATTGCCTGCCAAGCCGAATGAATCGGTGAGAGCGTGGCAGCCGAAAGTGGATGCCGGTTTCGGCGCCTGCCACGCTCCAACTATAGATTTAGAGCCTTTTTTCAAAAGACTCTAAGCGCGAGGGGCGGAATTGAGCTCGAAGATCACGATCCATGACGTCGCCCGGCAATCGGGCGTCTCGATCAAGACTGTCTCGCGCGTCCTCAACCGCGAGCCCAACGTCAAGGCCGACACCCGTGATCGGGTGCAGGCGGCGGTGGCCGCGCTAAAATACCGCCCCAACATCTCGGCCCGCAGCCTGGCGGGCTCGAAGGCCTATCTGATCGGCGTCTTCTTCGACAACCCCAGCCCCGGCTACATCACCGATGTCCAGCTGGGCGCCATCGCGCGGTGTCGGGAGGAGGGCTATCACCTCATCGTCGAGCCTCTCGACTCCACCGCCGACAATGTCGAGGAACAGGTCGCGCCCATGCTGGCGACCCTGCGCATGGATGGCGTCATCCTGACCGCGCCGGTTTGCGACCACCCCGTGGTGCTGGCGGCGCTGGAGCGGGAAGAGGTGCCCTATGTCCGCATCTCGCCTGGCAGCGAACTGGATCGCTCAGCCCGGGTCGGCATGGACGACCGCTTGGCCGCGTATGAGATGACCAAGCACCTGATCGACTTGGGCCACCGCGATATCGGCTTCATCATCGGTCACCCCGATCACGGCGCCTCGCATCTGCGTCACGAGGGCTTCATGGCCGCCATGACCGACAGCGGTCTGGCCGTGCGTCCGGAGCGGGTAGAGCAGGGCTGGTTCTCGTTCCGCTCCGGCTTCGAGGCCGCCGAGCGTCTGCTGACCAGCGACGACCGGCCTACTGCGGTCTTCGCCAGCAATGACGACATGGCGCTGGGCGTCATGGCCGTCGCCAACCGCCTTCGCCTCAACGTCCCTGAAACCCTGTCCGTGGCCGGCTTCGACGACACGCCGGGCGCCAAGGTCGTCTGGCCACAACTTACCACGGTTCGCCAGCCTATCGCGGCGATGGCGGGGGCGGCGGCCGACATGCTGCTGAACGGTGTGTCCTGGGAGGAAGGGGAGCTTCCGCCCTCTAAGCTGCTGGATTTCGAACTGGTGGTCCGCGAATCCACAGGACCTGCGGCGAGCTGAGGCGACCCTTCGACGGAGTAGAAGTTCATTGTTGACAGCGCTGTCTGGTTACGTTGTCATGCGTTCAAGCAAGAACGTCGCTCTCAAGCGACGTCTGGAGGAGACCTTGATCTCGTCGCTCTTTTCGCCGGACCGCGCTCGTCGCTGGTCGGCGTCTCCTGTCGGGGACGCCTAGGCGCGTGCTTCTCGACGCGGCGCACCTGCGCGCTGCGTCGAGCCTTTTCTGTCTGCCGGCTCGATAGGGCCGGCTCCGCACACCACGGGAAGTTTCATGTCCGCTTATCGCCGTTATGCCCACGCTTCGGTTCTCGCTCTTCTGCTGGCCGGAAGTCTCGGCGGCGCGGTGTTCGCCCAGACGCCGTCGGCGGTCGCACATCCCGAACTCTGGCCAAAGGCCGCCAGCCCCAAGGCGATCACCGACACCAAGACCGAGGCGTTCATCACCGACTTGATGTCGCGCATGAGCATCGAGGAGAAGGTCGGGCAAACCATCCAGGCCGACGGCGCCTCGATCACCCCGGATGAGCTACGCAAGTATCCGCTCGGTTCGGTCGAGGCCGGCGGCAACACCGCGCCAGGCGGCGACGACCGCGCGGCGCCGACGAAGTGGGTCGACTGGATCAAGGCCTATCGCGCCGTGGCGCTTGAGAAACGCGAAGGCCACAACGCGATCCCGATCATCTTCGGCATCGACGCTGTGCACGGTCACAACAACATCGTCGGGGCGACGGTGTTTCCGCACAATGTAGGTTTGGGGGCTGCGCGCGACCCGGACCTGATCCGCAGGATCGGCGAGGTCACCGCCGCCGAAGTCGCTGCGACCGGCGCTGACTGGACCTTCGGGCCCACCGTGGCCGTGCCACGCGACGAGCGCTGGGGCCGGGCCTATGAGGGCTATGCCGAGGATCCGGAAGTCGTTCGCACCTATGCGGGCCCCATGACCCTGGGCCTGCAGGGCAAACTTAAAGTCGGGAAGCCGCTGGCGACCAACCGCGTGGTCGGTTCGGCCAAGCACTTTCTGGCCGACGGCGGCACCGAGGGCGGCAAGGATCAGGGCGACGCCCTGATCTCCGAGCAGGACCTGATCCGCCTGCATGCCCAAGGTTACCCGCCCGCCATCGACGCGGGCATCCTGACGGTGATGGTCTCGTTCTCCAGCTGGAACGGCGTGAAGCTCACCGGCAACAAGAGCCTGCAGACCGACGTTCTGAAGGGCAAGATGGGCTTCGAAGGCTTCGTCGTCGGCGACTGGAACGCCCACGGCCAAGTCGAGGGCTGCACCAACACCAACTGCCCGCAAGCCTATATCGCGGGCATGGACATGGTCATGGCGCCCGACAGCTGGAAGGGTCTGTTCGACAACACCCTGGCCCAGGTCAAGAACGGCACGATCCCGATGGCGCGGCTGGACGACGCTGTGCGCCGCGTCCTGCGGGTCAAGGTCAAGGCCGGCCTGTTCGAGGGCAAGCGTCCGCTGGAAGGCAAGTTCGAGCTGCTGGGCGCGCCCAAGCATCGCGCCGTGGCGCGGGAGGCTGTCCGCAAGTCCCTGGTGCTGCTGAAGAACCAGGGCGTGTTGCCGGTCAAGAGCTCGGCCAAGGTGCTGGTGACCGGCGACGGCGCCGACGACATCGGCAAACAGGCCGGCGGCTGGACCCTGACCTGGCAGGGCACGGGCAACAAGAACAGCGACTTCCCGCACGGCCAGTCGATCTATGCCGGCATCGCGCAGGCTGTGAAGGCCGGCGGCGGTCAGGCCGAACTGGGCAAGGACGGCGCGTTCAAGGACAAGCCCGATGTCGCGGTGGTGGTGTTCGGCGAGAACCCCTATGCCGAGTTCCAGGGCGACCTGACCAATCTCGAATACCAGCCGGGCGACAAGACCGACCTGGCGCTGATCCGGAAGTTGAAAGCCCAAGGCATCCCCGTGGTCGCCGTGTTTCTGAGCGGCCGCCCGCTGTGGACCAATCCGGAGATCAACGCCGCCGACGCCTTCGTCGCCGCTTGGCTACCGGGCAGCGAAGGCGCAGGGGTGGCCGACGTGCTGGTCGGCGACAAGGCCGGCAAGCCGCGTAACGACTTCAAGGGAAAACTGTCGTTCTCCTGGCCCAAGCGCGCCAATCAGGTTCCGCTCAATCGTGGCGACGCCGGCTATGACCCGCAGTTCGCCTATGGCTACGGCTTGAGCTACGCCAAGCCCGGCAAGGTCGAGAAGCTGTCGGAAGATCCGGGCGTGGTTTCGGCTGCGATTAATGTCGATCGCTATTTCGTCGCCGGTCGCGCACCGCCGCCCTGGACTTTGAACGTTGGCGGCGCGCTGTCGGTGAAGCCTATCGATGCCGGAGCTCAGGAAAATGCGCGCCTGGCCGAATGGAGCGGGGAGGGCGTCGGATCGTTGAACGTCATCGGCCAACCGGTCGACCTGTCGCGCCAGACCACCGGCGATATGGCGGTGATGATCCGCTACCGGGTCGACGCCGCCCCACAGAAACCGGTTACCCTCGCGATCGGCTGTGGCGAATCCTGCGGCGCGGAGCTAGACGTAACGTCAACTTTCTCAAGCGCGAAAATCGGCGAATGGCGTACTGCCAAGATCAAACTTTCCTGTTTCAAGGCCAAGGGCGCGGACATGGAGCATGTTTCGTCCCCCTTCGCCTTGTCGACGACGGGGCGGTTCGCTCTGGCTTTCACCGAAATCCGGCTCGCCTCCAACGAGGGCGACGCCGTCTGCCCCTAGTCACACAAGGAGCGGGCGCATGATCCGCGCGCGTCGTTCCCGCATTGTCGCCACTGTCGGCCCGGCCAGCAGTTCGCCGGAGATGATCATTACCCTGGCCAAGGCCGGGGCTGACGTCTTCCGCCTGAACTTCAGCCACGGCGCCCACGAGACCCACGCGGCCGTCTATGCGGCGATCCGCGCGGCCGAGCCGATTGTTGGCCGACCGCTGGGTATCCTCGCCGACCTACAAGGCCCCAAGCTGCGGGTCGGCAAGTTCGCCAATGGGCCGGTGCAACTTCAGGCTGGCCAGGCGTTCCGGTTCGACTCCGATCCGACGCCGGGCGACGAGACCCGCGTACACCTGCCTCACCCGGAAATCCTGACGGCCATGCGCCCCGGCGCCACCCTGCTGCTGGACGACGGCAAGCTGCGCATGACGGTCACCGACGCCGGCCCGGGCTACGCCGACACCAAGGTCGTCAACGGCGGCAAGCTGTCGGAGCGCAAGGGCGTGGCGGTGCCTGACGTGGTGATCCCGATGTCACCCTTGACGCCGAAGGACCGCGAGGACCTGGCCTTTGCCTTGCGCCTGGGCGTCGACTGGATCGCCCTGTCCTTCGTGCAGGCTCCCGAGGACATGGCCGAACTGCGCCGCATCGTCGAAGGCCGCGCCGCCGTGCTGGCCAAGATCGAGAAGCCCCAGGCGCTTGAATGCCTCGGCGCGATCATGGATCTCTGTGATGGCGTCATGGTCGCGCGTGGCGACTTGGGCGTCGAGATGGCCCCCGAAGAAGTGCCGGTCGCCCAGAAGATCATCCTGCGCGCCGCGCGGGAACGCGGCATCCCGGTGATCGTCGCGACCCAGATGCTCGAATCCATGACCAGCTCGCCGACCCCCACCCGGGCCGAGGCGTCCGATGTCGCCAACGCCGTCTATGAGGGCGCCGATGCAGTCATGCTGTCGGCGGAATCTGCTGCTGGCGACTATCCCGAAGAGTCTGTTTCGATGATGAACCGCATTATCGAGCGGGTTGAGCGCGATCCGCGCTGGCCCGAGCTGATGCAGGCTGAACAACCCCATCAGGACGACGACGCCGACGTGCTGGTGGTCGCCGCTGCGGGCGCCGCCAAGGCCGGATCGACCAAGTGCCTGGTGGCCTTCACCACCACCGGCGCCACAGCACGCCGTCTGGCGCGCGAGCGGCCTCTGCAACCGGTGCTGGCCCTGTCGCCCGAGATCAACGCGGTACGCCGTATGACACTGGTCTGGGGCATCGAGCCCCGCGTCAGCGCCCAGCCCGACAGTCTTGAGGTCGTCACCACCGACGCCGCCAGCCGCGCGCTGGAACTGGGTTTGGTGGCGCCAGGCGAGCGCCTGTTGATCGTGGCGGGCACGCCGTTTGGCGCGCCGGGCGCGGCCAACCTGCTGCGTCTGGCCCACGCGCCGATGCCGATCCGCAAACGCTAGCCGAAAGGCGCTGGTAGTAACCGCTCGTAGCCGCGCCGTACGGCGCCACATGGGGGTCTTCCTCGCGACCGTGAGATCGCAAGGAAGAGCCAGCAGCGCGGATGGCGGTTCCGACGCTCCAGGTCGGGTCGAGTCCGGGGGTGACCCGGCCTGGTCCCATGCACGCTTGCCCCGGCCCGTGCGTAACTGGCCGGGGCAAACCCTCAGCGCGGCTTGGCGAAGGCGGACGACATCCAGCCCCGCTCGCCGTTCTCGTCGTCGACTTCCATCCAGACGCCGTTGCGGTTGCCGGTGGGATAGAGGGCCCCGCCGCTCTTGACCGCGCCAACGACGGCGGCAGTCGGCGCCGCCGAGGCGCGCAGGGAAACGTCCTGACTGGCGGAGAGCGACGTGGGCGCGGCCGGCGCTGCTGTCGTGGTGGTGGTCATGGTCATGGACACCGGCGTCGCCGCCAGCGTGTTGCAGCTGCGCCCCTGATAGAGACCGCCCATGATGGCGCGACGCTGCTGGGCAAGCTGGATGTTCTGGTTTTCACGCTCGGCCCTGGCGGCGGCCGAGGACTGGGCTTGAGCGGCGGCCATGCTGGCGAACCGGCCCAAGCCCGGCATCCGCCCTAGCGCGCCCGAGCGAAGGGCGGCTTCAACCGCGACGGTGGCCCCGAGATTGGCCGCCTTCGCCGTGCCGTCTGCACTGGCGATGGCGCTATTGGAAGCGCTCGTCAGCTGGTCCATGCGAGCGATCTCGGCGTTGATCTGCTCGCAGGTCATGGTCCCGTCGGTCGGATAGCTGAGTTGCAGCGTTTGGGCGCTCGCGACGCCCGACAGAACGACAGAACTGGCAACCGCAAGGCCCGCGATGATCCGCGTGGTGGTGGTGTTCATTGGTAGCTCCCCGGTTTGGCCACGAGCGCGGAACGCGTCGCGCTGGCCGATACAGAACGACGGTATGTGGGGAGCCCGGGGCCGCCCATCCCCCGTTCAGGGGGGATGGGCGGAGAGGATCAGAAGCCTTGCAACCGCGCGTAGCGGTCGCGATGGAACGCAGCGCCGCCAAACAGCGCCTCGGCCACGCGGGCGCGCTTCATATAAAGGCCGGAGTCGTGGGCGTCGGTCATGCCGATGCCGCCGTGCATCTGGACCATCTCGTTGGATGCCAGGTGCAACACCTCGCTGGCCTTGGCCTTGGCCAGCGAAGCCAGGGCGCGGGTGTCACCACCGGCGTCGATCGCTTCGAGGGCCGCTTCGACGCAGGAGCGGGTGGTCTCCAGGTCGGTGAACAGCTTGGCAGCGCGGTGTTGCAGCCCCTGGAACGTGCCGATGACCTGGCCGAATTGAGTGCGGGTCTTCAGATATTCCAGGGTGATCTCGAAGGCGGCGTTGGCTGTCCCCAGCATTTCGGCGGCGAGGCCGGCATAGGCGCGGTCGAGCGTCGGCTCCAGAACAGCCCAGCCCTTGTCGACTTCGCCCAGGACGGCGTCGGCGCCGACCGAGACATCTGCGAAAACTATCTGCGCCGCGCCACGCGAGTCCGCCAGGGCCAGGTGCGTCCGGGTAACGTCGGCTGCGTCGCCCGGCACAAGGAACAGGGTCAGGCCGTCGGTGTCACCCGGTTTGCCGCTGGTTCGCGCCGCCACGATCAGCAGATCGGCGGCTTCGCCATCGATGACAAAGGTCTTGGAACCGGTCAGCGTGAAGGCGTCGCCGTTCCTGGTAGCGGCAAGCGCGGTTCTGGCCGGGGCGTGGTGCGAGGCCTCGTCGATAGCCAGAGTCGCCACGGCCTCGCCCAAGGCGATCTTGTCGAGCCAAGCCGACTTCTGCGCTTCCGTGCCAGCCAGGTTCAGGGCCGAAGCCGCGATCAGGGCGGTGGAGAGCAGGGGAGAGGCCACCAGATTGCGGCCGGTCTCTTCCAGCACCAGGCCCAGGCCCAGATAGCCAAAGGCCGAGCCGTTGTGCTCTTCGGGGACGATCACGCCAGCCCAACCCATCTGGCCCATTTCGGCCCAGGCGGCGGGGTCGAAGCTCGCGCCCAACTGGCCGTCGCGGAGCTTACGCAGCGCGCCGACGGGTGCGCTGTCGGTGGTCCAGCCCTTGGCCGCGTCGCGCAGCATGGTCTGTTCTTCGGTCAGGACGGCCATGTCAGGCGTGCTCCCTCGATTGATGTTGGACGGCCCAGTCGAGGGCCTGTTCGAGACGGTCGTTGCCCCAGAAGAGCTCGCCGTCTGCTGTGACGAAACTTGGCGCGCCAAACACGCCCTGACGACGGGCCTCGGCGACATGATCCTTCAAGCGAGCCTTGATGGGGTCGCTGGTTGCCGCGGCCATCACATGTTCGGGACCTGCACCGACCGCCGCGATCAGCGGGGCGAGGACGGCGGGGTCGCTGATGTCCTGATCATCGACGAAGTTGGCCTGATAGACGGCCTGGCTAAAGGCGGGCGTCCAGCCGTCTTCCAGACCGACGATAGCCACCCGGGCCGCCAGCATTCCGTTGCGGGGAAACTGCGTGGGGCGGACCAGCGGCAGGTTCTCGAGATCGCAGACCCGCTCCATGTCGCGCCACATGTAGGCACCCTTGACGGGGTAGGTGTTGAAGGGGCTGTCGGTCAGGCCCTGCTGTTCGTGGAACAGCGGTCCGATCAACAGCGGACGCCATGCAACAGCCACCCCGGCTTCGGCGGCCAGTCGCTCGATGCGCATGGCCGTCGGGTAGGAGTAGGTCGAGGCGAATTCGTACCAGAAGGTCAGCATGACTACTGATGGTCCAGCAGGCCAAGTACGCGCTTGGCGACGACGTTGAGATTGACCTCGCTGGTGCCGCCCTCGATGGAATTGCCCTTCGAGCGGAGCATGCCGCGCGTCACGGTCAACTCGTCCTTGGTGAAGCCTTCGCCTTCCCAGCCCAGGCCCTGCAGGCCCATGGCCTCGACCATCAGCTCATAGCGCTCCTGGTTCATCTTGGCGGCGGCGTATTTGATGATCGAGACGGCGGCGCTGGGACCGTTGCCGGTCTTGGACTCCTGCTCGGCGCGGCGCACCGTCAGGGCGAAGGCGTGGGCGTCCATCCGATGGGCGGCGATCCGGGCGCGCAGGTCGCCATCCGCCAGGCGGCCGGTCTCGTCGACGCCGATCTCCTTCTTGGCCACATCCACGAGGTCCAGCCCGGCGCCGCCGCCGAACCCGCTGGCCGAGATGTTCTGGCGCTCGTATTGCAGCAGACGCTTGGCGATGTCCCAGCCGCCGTTCAACTTGCCGACCAACTGGTCCTTGGGAACCTTTACATTGTCGAAGAAGGTCTCGCAGAACGGAGAGGAGCCGCTGATCAGCTTGATCGGCCGGGCGTCGACCCCCGGCGTCGTCATGTCGAACAGCACGAACGAGATACCCTCGTGCTTTTTCGTCGTATCGGTGCGTACCAGGCAAAAGATCCAGTCGGCCTGGTCGGCGTAGCTGGTCCAGACCTTCTGGCCGTTGATCAGATAGTGGTCGCCCTTATCTTCACATTTGGTCTGCAGGGCGGCGAGGTCGGAGCCCGCGCTTGGCTCGGAATAGCCCTGGCACCACCGGGTTTCGCCGCGCACGATCAAGGGGATAAACTTCTGCTTCTGCTCTTCGGTGGCGTATTCCAGCAGCACGGGGCCAAGCATCCAGACGCCGAAGCTCATCAATGCCGGGCGCGCCTTTATGCGACGCAGTTCCAGCTCCAGCACCTTGTTCTCGGCCTTGGACAAGCCGCCGCCGCCGTATTCCTTGGGCCACACCGGCGCGGTCCAGCCGCGTTCGGCCATGCGGTCCAGCCACAGTTTGGCGTCGGGATTTTTCCAGACCATCTTGCGACCGCCCCACGGCGCGTCGTCCTCGCCCATCGGGGCATGCAGCGACGGCGGATAGTTGGCTTCCAGCCAGGCGCGGGTTTCGGCGCGGAAGGCGTCGAGTTCGGTTCCACCGAAGTCGGCCATGGTCGTCTCTCCCATTTTCGGCGTTTTGGACCACGCCGCTTCTGCCAGACTACGCGACAGCGCGCGGCGGGCAAGTCGATTCAAACAATCGTTTATCGTGAGGGCGGGCGACCGCTTCACCTATTCAGGACTATAGAGAACGACGCCGTGGGATCCCGCAGGGGATTCGCCGATCCGGGATCTTGATGTCCGCGCCTGTACTACGACCTGCGATGCTGGCTATCGCGCCGACCCTGTCAGCGATTCTGGCAGTCTCAGCTGGCGTGATGCTGCTGGCCTCGGGGGCGACGCCGTCTGAACCGACCCGTTTCGCGCTGCTGCTGGCCTTCGCGCCGGATCTGCTGATCGAGATCAGCCACTTCGTCTCGTCTATCCTGGGTCTCGTCCTGCTGGTGTTGGCGTTCGGCCTGCGCTCACGTCTCGACGCGGCGTGGTGGGCCGCCGTCATCACCCTCGCCGCAGCCGCGGTGCTAGCGCTTTTCAAGGGCTTGAACTGGGAAGAGACCACGGCGCTGACCGCGTGTTTCCTGCTGATCGTACCGTTCCACGAGGCCTTTTTTCGCAAGGCGGCGCTCTTTCGCATGGAGATTACGCCAGCCTGGCTTCTCTCTGCTGCAGCCGCTCTCGTCTATGTCGGCTTCTGCGGCTGGTGGACCTTCACTCACACCGAATACGCCGACAAATCCTGGATGCGCCTGATGGGCGACCAGGACGCCGCGCGCGCGATCCGCTCGTCGGTGGCGGCGGCCATCGTGCTACTGGCCATCGGCGTCTGGCGCATGATCTCGACGCCGGCCACCCCGCCCGTGGTCGATGACACCGATCCGCAGTTCGATCGCGTCCGGGCGATCCTGGCCAAGGCGCAGGACGCCGAGCCCGGTTCGAACCTGGCCCTGCTGGGTGACAAGCGCTTCCTGTTCTCGGCTTCCGGCGAGAGTTTTCTGATGTTCGGCGTGCGGCGCCGTTCGTGGATCGCCCTGGGGCCGCCGATCGGAAGACGCGATGAGCGCATGGAGCTGTTCTGGCGCTTCCGAGAACTGGCCGACGCCCACGCGGCGCGAGCCGGCTTCTACGCCCTGGGTCCCGACGATTTGCCCGACACGGTCGATCTTGGACTGGCCATCCAGAAAACCGGCGAAAGCGCCGCCGTGCCGCTGGCCGCCTTTTCATTGGTTGGCCGACGCCGAGAGGTCCTGCGCCGCAACTGGCGCAAGGCCGGCGAGGGCGGGGCAGCCTTCGAGGTCTTGCCCGCCGGTCAGGCGTCGATGGAAGAGTTGAAGGCGATCTCCGACGCCTGGCTCAGCCATCACGCAGGCGGTGAAAAGGGTTTTTCCATGGGCGGTTTCGATCCACGCTACGTGGCCGAATTCCCGGTGGCGCTGGTCAGGTCCGAGGGAAAGATCGTCGCCTTCGCCACGCTGTGGACCACGGCGCACAAGTCCGCCTTCTCTATGGACCTGATGCGCTACTCCGACGACGCGCCCAAGAACGTCATGGACTATCTGTTCGTCGAGCTTTTGCAGTGGGGCCGCGAGGAGGGCTATCTGGCGTTCGAGTTCGGCATGGCGCCGCTGGCGGGTCTGCAGGATCGTCCGCTGGCTCCGATCATGTCGCGCGTGGGCCGGCTGCTCTATGAGCGCGGAGAAGAAATCTACAATTTCCAGGGCGTGCGCCGCTACAAGGACAAGTACGACCCCGTCTGGCAGCCGCGCTATATTGCCGCGCCGAACAAGTGGACCATCCCTTTTCTGCTCGCCGACATCGGTCTGCTGTCGTCAGGCGGCGTTAGCGGCCTGACCAAGCGTCCAAAACGGCCCGCGACCTAATAGCGCGTCTGATTGCCGGTTTGCATGCCCAGGAGGTTCAGCAGGTGGACCAGAAACAGCATCATCGCGACCACGCAAACCATCATCAGCGGCCGCCACGGCACCATGCGCGGATCCTTGAGGATATTGGCCGGGCGCGCGCCGCGCCATCCGCAGAACACTGCGAGGCCGAGCAGAACGATCAGGGTCGTGACGGTTACCGGAAGGTCCATGGCCTTCCATGCCCTGCGACAATCGGCCTTGCAAACAGTTAACGTGCGTTAACCCTCTTGCTTTTTAACCAAGGTAAACATGGTTAAAGCTGTGTCCCGATTCCTCCACCTGTGAATCGCAAACCTACTAGATTTAGCTATTTGGTCGCGTTTACACCCCAGGAATCGATGACTAGCGTTGGTCCCCAAGTACGGGGAGAACGATTCGTATGACGGCCGCAGCGCCATGGAGCGTAAAGGGAATTGATCCCAAGGCACGTGAGGTCGCAAAGGACCTCGCGCGTCGCTCCGGCATGACGTTGGGCGAGTGGCTCAACCGCATGATTATCGAGGGTGAAGGGCAGGGCGAGACCGCTGCTGTTGTCGACGCCTTTGGCAGCGGCGCGCAGGATCGTTCGCCCAAACCCTATTTGCATATCGCGACGGAAGGCGACACGCCGCCCCGCATCGAGATCGCAGAACATCCCGCTGACGAAGTCGGTCGCGTAGCGATCGCCCTGGACCGTCTGACCGACCGCATCGAAGCCGCCGAGGGCCGTTCGGCCGCTGCTATCAATGGCATCGACCAGTCGGTGCGCGGCGCGCTCAGCCGTCTGGCCCTGTCCGAACGCGAACAGATCGCCGTCGCCGCCCGTTTCGAGGGCGCGGTCGACGAGATCAAGACCGAACAGGCCCGTTCCGCCGAACGCCTGCGCCGCATGGAAGCCGAGGCGGTCGGACCCCGCTCGGCCGAGGGCATGCGCGCTCTCGAGGGCGCGCTCGGCAAGGTCGCCGGGCATCTTTATGACGGCGAGGCTCGCACCCGCGAAGCTATCGCAGCTCTGGAAGCTCGCCTGGACGCCCAACCGGTCGCCGCCGCCAGCGATCCGACGGCTGTCGTCGAAGAGGTCGTCGCGCGTCTGGGCCAACGTCTGGAAGCCGCCGAATCTCGCACGGCTGACGCCCTGCGCGACCTAGGCTCCTCCTTCTCCGCTCTGGATGGCCGCCTCCAAGCGGTTGAGGGGGTCAATCCAACGTCAGGCGTGCAGGAACGCCTCGACCAACTGGCCGGCGACCTGACCAAGCGCATGGAAGCCGCACGCCTCGAAATGGCGACCAAGCTGCGCGAGAGCGCCGATGGCCGTTTCGACCGCATGGAAAAGAAGCTCGGCGAGATGGCCGCGCACGTCCAGGTCGCCGAGCAGCGCTCGGCCCAGGCCATCGAGCGCATGGGCCGCGAAGTTGTCGGCGTCGCCGAGGCCTTCAATCGTCGCGTCCAGGCCGCCGAAAGCCGCAACGCCGCCGCCATCGAGCAAGTGGGCGGTGAAGTCGCTCGCATCGCCTCGACCGTCGAGCACAAGCTGAACCGCGCTGACAGCGTCCAGGCTCAGGCTCTGGAAAAGCTGGGCACGGAAATCGCCCGCATTACCGAGAAGCTGGCCGAGCGCATCGGCAACGCCGAACGCCGCAACGCTTTGGCCATCGACGATGTCGGCGAGCAGGTTACCCGTGTCACCGACCGTCTGAACCAGCGCCACGAGCGCTCGTCGCAGGAACTGATCGACCGCATCCGCCAAAGCGAAGAGCGCACTGCGCGGATGCTCGACGAGGCGCGCGAGAAGATCGACACCCGCCTGAGCGACGCCCAGCGCAAGCTGGCCGAGACTCCAGTCCAGCCGGCTATCGCCGCGGCGGCCTCCGTCCTTCGCGCCCCGGCTGTCTCGCCGTTCGAAACCAGCAGCTATTCCTTCGGTGGCGAGCCCGCAGTGGACGAGGACGTGTTCAACGCGCCTCCGCCCCCGGCCGCCCGAAAGCCCGTGTTCGAGGTCGCCGCCTTCCCGGCGGTCGATCCCGAACCCCCGAGCTTCGATGACGAAGACTATGAGTCCGCCGACGGTTTTGTTGGCCAGCAGCCTTCCGAAGCCGTCGAAAGCTTCCCGCCGGCCTCCGACTTTGGCACCTTCTCGGCGCCAGAGCCGACCGATCCGTCGCGTCCGCTGTCGACCCGCGAAGTGATCGAGCAGGCTCGCGCCGCCGCTCGCGCCGCGGCTGTAATCGACGTGAAGGCCAAGAAGGACAACAAGAAAGACAAGACCAGGGACAAGCCCGCTCGCACCTCGCTGTTCGCGGGTTTCGGGTCCAAGGCCAAGTCCAAGCGCCGGATCGGCTCGTCCTGGACCACAGCCCTGATCGTGTTCGGCGTCGCCGGCGCCCTGGGCGGCGGCGTGGGCCTGTTGTTGCTTCCCACCGGCGGCGCCAGCCAGACTCCTGACCGCGTGGCGCAATCTATCGCTGGCCGCAAGTCCGAGGTCGAGATTCGCACGGCGGAAGCCGACACCACGCCCGGTCTGCCACGCGCCGCCGTCGCGCTGTCGCCGCAACTGCTGACCTCGACCACCACCGACGCCACCCCGCCGCCGCCCGCGCCGCCGCAGGAGAACGCCCAGGCGCTGTTCGACGACGGCGTCCGCAAGATCGAGGCGAAGGATCGCTCCGGCGTCGAGATCATGCGCAGGGCCGCCAATCTCGGCCTGCCGCGCGCCCAGTTCTATCTCGGCAAGATGTACGAGATGGGCGAGGGCGGCGTGAAGAAGGATCTCCTTGAGGCCCGCCGCTGGACCGAACGGGCCGCCACCGCAGGCGATCCGCGCGCCATGCACAATCTTGCCCTGTTCTATTTCAAGGGCGAAGGCGGCGCGAAGAACTCGACGACCGCCGCCAGCTGGTTCCGCAAGGCCGCCGACCAGGGTCTGGTCGACAGCCAGTTTAACCTGGCCCAGCTCTATGAAGGGGGTTGGGGCGTCAGCCAGAACTCGGCCGAGGCCTACAAGTGGTACGTGATCGCCGGCCGGGCCGGGGATGGCACCTCCAAAGCTCGCGCCACCGCCCTGCGCTCACAACTGACCGCCGAAGCCCAGCGCACCGCCGACCGTTCGGCGCTCGCTTTCCGCGCCCAGACCGTGAACGCCTCGGTCGCGGCCAACACCGCCGCGGCGCCTGCGTCAGCGGGACTTGGCACCGCCCAGCGTGTGCTGTCACAGCTGGGCTATTACCAGGGACCGCGCGATGGCGTGGCTTCGCCCGCCTTGCGCATGGCCATCGCCGCCTACCAGCGCGATCAGGGCCTGCCATCTTCGGGCGCGCTGGACGGCGAGACCCTGAACCGGCTTTCGGTCTACACGCGCTGATCGCCGCGCCGCGAGCCGTTCGCGGGGCGCGCTGAATCCATTCGTCAAATATCGTCCGTGGACCTCTGAGCGCGTCTGGTTATAGTCGCGCCCGAGGTAAGGGAGGTCGCGGGGGCGGCCTTCCGGAGGAGTTGATTCATGAGCGAGCCAGTGGCGGATCGCGTACCGGCGCCGCCGGCGGTTTGGGTGTTCGGGCTCGCGACCTTGATACCCTTCTTCGTGGCTTCGGGCCTGTTCTGCTACGGGCCGCCTGCGGCGCGTAGCGGAGCGCTGCTCGCGCTACTTGCCTATTCGACGGCCATTGTGTCGTATTTCGGCGGCGTGCGTACCGGGCTCGAGATCGAAAATCCTAGCCCACGCTGGGTGGTTCTCGGCCTTTCCCTGCTTTTCCCGCTGGCGGGTTTCGGTCTTCTGCTCGGCGAAATTCGCTTTGAGCCGGCCTGGCAACTCTCGGGCTTCCTGTTGGTCTTCCTGCTGCAATGGGTCTGGGACGTGACCGATCATGATGGTCCGGCCTGGCGACCCCGGATGCGAACCGTGCTCACCTCGGGCGCGGCCATCTCCCTGGCCTTCGCGCTCGAGCAGGCCCTTCACATGTAGCCTTCAGTCGGGACGCAGGGAGCGTGGCCCGATCGCGTGAACCTTCTGTTTTCCCAACGCGGCCGCCAGAACGGGACCGCCGAACAGGCCGGAAAAGGCCCGATCCAGCACATTCAGCCCACCCGCATAGGCCCCGAAAGCCGGCAGGATCAGCCGCGAGCCATCAGTCACGAAGCAGCGCCGCCGCACACTGCCGCGTCCGCTCGAAACCTTGGCCGCCGGGTGCAAATGGCCGGCGACTTCCCCGGGTTGATCGCCCGCCTCGGGCTCATGGCGCAGGGTCAGGCCCAGGATGTTCGCCTCGACGATGACTTCTCCCGGCAAGACGCGGGGACCGTCCTGGTCGTGATTGCCGACTGCCCAGACCAGCTCTCGGCCCCGGGCCAGTCCACACAGACGTTGGGCGTCGTCGTCGGCCAACCGAGCCTCGCCCGCGCCGTCGTGAAAGCTGTCGCCCAGGAAGATCAGGCGCGCTGGCGCGAGCGCGGTGATCTCCCGATCCAGCCGGTCGAGCGTATCGCGGGTGTCGTAGGGCGGCAGCATCTGGCCAAAGCGGGAGGCGTAACTGCTGCCCTTCTCGAAGTGCAGGTCAGCGACCACCAAGGTCCGCTCGACCTCCAGCCACATGGCTCCGGACCCGCGCAAGGTCACGGTGGCGCCAAACAGCTCGATATGCAGCCCACCGCAGGCGCTGGTTTCAAAACGGGTCAAGCCATGGCCTCTGCAATCAGGTCTTCCTCGGCCTCGGCCAGGATCATCTCGCCGGCCGCGTCGCCGGGCGCGCGCTCGCGACCGATCTCCAGCATGAGCGGCACGGCGAAGGGCGAGACGCGATCCAGTCGAACATGCCGGACATTGCCCTTCACGCGGGCCAGCATGTCGCCCAGGCGCGCGACGTCCAGCAGGCCGCTGGCCGCGTCCTGGCGGGCGCAACGCAGCAGCAGATGATCTGGCTGGTGGCGACGCAGGACGTCATAGATCAGGTCGGTCGAAAAGGTGACCTGCCGGCCGGACTTCTCCTCGCCCGGATAGCGCCGCTCGATCAGGCCGGCGATCAGGGCGCAGGCCTTGAAGGTGCGCTTCATCATGAAGCTCTCCTCCAGCCATGCTTCGAGATCGTCGCCCAGCATGTCCTCGTCGAACAGCTCGTCCAGATCCAGGTCGTCCATCGGTTTCAGAGACCAGATATTCAGGGCATAGTCGTTGCAGACAAAGCCGAGAGGCCCGACACCCAGTCTGTCCAGCCGGCGCGTCAGCAGCATGGCGAGGGTATTGTGGGCGATGCGACCATCAAAGGGATAGCAGACCATGTGGAAGCGCTTCCCGCGCGGGAAGGTCTCCAGCAGCATCTCGTGTTCCTCGGGTAGGGCCGAGCGCACCTTCTGCCACGCCAACCATTCCTGCACATCCGGGGGTAGGGCGGTCCACTCGGACTCGTTGTGCATCATCGTGCGAACACGGCTGGCCAGATAGGTCGATAGCGGAAACTTCGAGCCGCCCCAGCTTGGCATCTTGGGGTCATCATTGGGGGCTGGCGAGACGAAGGCGTCGGCGCCGACGATGCCGTTGAACCGCCAGACCTGTCCGGCGAAGACGAAGGTGTCGCCGGGCGTCAGCTGTTCGAAATAGCCTTCCTCGGCCTCGCCGATCTTGCGTCCGCCGCGCGCGCCATCAGCAAAAGTGGATGCTGGTTTTGCGGCTGATTGCGCGCCACTGAAGGTTGGCGCGCCTCTTGGGCGCGACGGCTTGCGCCCTCCACCGACGCGGATATTGACCGTGGCCGCCGTGACGATCGTGCCGACGTTCATACGATGGCGCTGCACGGTCTGGGCGTTGCGCGCGCGCCAAAGGCCGTCCGTTCCCTGCACGATGCGGCGGAACTTGTCGTAGGTCTTCAGGGCGTAGCCGCCGGTCGAGACGAAATCGACCACCGTCTCGAAATCTTCCCACGACAGGTCGGCATAGGGTCCGGCGGTGCAGATCTCGTCGTGCAGGGCCACGAGGTCGAAGGGTTCGGAGCAGGCGCAGCCCATGATGTGCTGGGCCAGCACGTCCAGGGTCCCGATCCGCTCGGGCTCGCCGTCGAGATGGTTTTCCAGGATGGCGTCGGCGGCGGCGCGGCATTCTAGCATCTCGAAGCGGCTGGCGGGCACGAACAGGGCGCGACTGGGTTCGTCCAGGCGGTGGTTGGCGCGACCGATGCGCTGGACCATCCGCGAGGCGCCCTTGGGCGCGGCCAACTGGATGACCAGATCTACGTCGCCCCAGTCGATGCCCATGTCCAGCGTCGAGGTGCAGACCACGGCTCGCAGTTCGCCCTTGGCCATGGCGGCCTCGACCCGTCGGCGTTGCTCGGCCGACAGGCTGCCGTGATGCAGGGCGATGGGCAGGTCCGCGTCGTTCAGCTCCCACAGCTTCTGAAAGGCGAACTCGGCCTGAAAGCGGGTGTTGACGAACACCAGGGCGGTCTTCGAACCCTTGATGATCTCATAGACCTCGGCCATCGCGTGCTCGGCGGTGTGTCCGGCCCACGGCACGCGTCCGCCGGACACCAGCACCTCGACCAGGGGCGGCGCGCCACCGGAGCCGAGGACTAGGTCGACGCTGTCTTCGCCGCCGGGGCCCAGCCATCGCCGCACCAGCCCCGGATCGTCAACGGTCGCCGACAGACCCACCCGCCGCAAGTTCGGCGCGAACTTCTGCAGCCGCGCCAGGTGCAGGGACAGCAGGTCGCCGCGCTTGGAGGGCCAGATCGCGTGGGCCTCGTCGATGATCACGCAGGACAAGTCGGCGAAATATTCCCGCGCACCTTCCCAGGCGCAGAACAACGCAAGTTGCTCTGGCGTGGTCAGCAGGATGTCCGGCGGCCGGGTTTTCTGGCGAGCCTTCCGGGACTCGCCGGTGTCGCCGGTTCGGCTCTCGGCCATGACCTTCAGACCCATCTCGCGGATCGGGGTCATCAGGTTGCGTTCGACATCGACCGCGAGGGCCTTGAGCGGCGAGATGTAGAGGGTGTGGATACCGGCCGGCGTGTTGCGCGGCGCGCGTTCTGACAGCTCGATCAGGCTGGGCAGGAAGCCTGCCAGAGTCTTGCCGCCGCCGGTGGGCGCGATCAACAGGGCGCTGCGACCCTCGCGCGCCTTGGCCAGCATCTCCAGTTGATGAGGACGCGGCGACCAGCCGCGTGCGGCGAACCAGTTGCGAAAACGGGGAGGTAGGGCGGCGGCCGCATGCATTGCCTGTGGATATAGCATGTTCCCGTTCCGTTTCCAGTCGGCGTGCGCCAGACCGGGCGCTACTCGCCTGTGAGGCTGCAACGCTTGACGCCCGCCGCCCGGCGCCAACAATCGCTGGAGTTGTCCGGGGTGGTCATGATTTCGAAGGCGCTCGTGGTCCTGTTGGGACTGATCGCGATGGGGGGAGCGATCCCGGCCCAGGCGCGTCAGCCCGCACCTCCACCAGGAGAAAAACAGGTCCAGGATCCGGCATTCCTGGCCTTGCTGAAGCGCGCCCAGGCGGGGGACGTTGCGGCCTATGTCGATCTAGCCTTCGAATATCTCGACGAAGACGGCGGTCGACACGACGTTAAAGCCGCCGAGCTGTGGCTCACGACGGGCGTGGCTGCCGGCATTTCCGAGGCCATGCTCGAGCTGGGCAACCTTCATTTCGACGGCAAACACGTTCCACAGGACCGCCGCAAGGCGCTGGACCTTTACCGCCGCGCCGCGGCCTTGGGCGATCTGGACGGCCTCTACAATGTCGGCATCGTCTTTGAAGGCGGTGGAGGCATAGAGGAAAACCTCGCCGAGGCTCTGCGCTGGTATCGAAAAGCGGCCGACGCGGGATCCGAGGTCGGCATGTTCCAGGTAGCCAACGCCTATCATCACGGGCGCGGCGTGCGTGTGGACATGCAAAAGGCCGTGTTCTGGCTAAACAAGGCTGTCACGGCGGGCTCATCGTCCGCCATGAACGACCTCGGCGCGCTCTATTCCAACGGCGAGGGGGTGCCCCAGGACGACACTGAGGCGCTGAGGCTGTTCACCGCCGCCGCCCGCAACGGCTGGGCAATAGCCATGGCCAATGTCGCGGTGGTGCACCACAACGGCGAGGGGGTGCCGGTCGATTATGTCGAGGCGATCCGCTGGTATCAACTTGCGGCTGATCACGGCTATCTGCCTGCCTATTACCGACTGGGCGCGATGTGCGAAGCCGGCGAAGGCGTCCGATTCGACCGGGAAACCGCGCTGAGCATGTATCGCCGCGCCGCCGAGAGCGACGACCCCGCCGTCCGTCAGAGCGCCCAGAAGGCCATCGACCGGCTGGAACGCGGCGACGAGGAAGACCCGCGCATAGTGTGACGCTGTTCGCATTCTGTTTCCGCCGCCAAGGTGCTAACAGACTCGCGTGACCGCTTCGCCGCCGACTCTCGATCTTGCTCCCGCGCTCGTCGTTCTGCCCGGGCCCCGCGCCGGATACGCGGACGGCGAGGGCGAAGGCCGGATGCTGCGTGCGCCCGACGCGCGAGACCTGCTGGAGCACGGCCCGGTCCTGGTCGCCCACGCGGCGATGACCGCCAAACGTCTAAACCTGTATGCGCCGGCCCGAAGCGGCCGAACGTTCGACGTGCTGGAGCTCTATGCCTTCACCCGGCCCGCGACCTTCTGCGCCCCGTCGGCGGTGGGTTTGTCCATGGCGCTGGGCCTGGCCGAGCCGAAGGGCGCGGCCGAGCAGGCGGCCAGCCTGCGGATCTCGGCCGACGCGCTGCTGGGCGAACTTCGCCTGACGCCCCAGCCCTCGCGGGAGGAGGCTCTGGCGGTCGCCGAAACCCTGGCCAAGGCCGGCTGGGCCTGGGGTCCCGCCGTGATCGGCGCGCTGCGGTCGGCCCCAACGGGCAACCAGTTTCGTAGCTCTGGTCTGGATGTCTGGTCGCGCATCGTCGAGTGGGAAGACCAGGCGCCTCTGGGCGAGCCGGGCTCCAAGCCGATCGACCCCGAGCGAGCCGGCGAGCGCCTGACTGAGCTGCTGCAACGCTCGGGTCTGGACGAAGTCCGTGAGGCCCAGGCGACCTATGCCCGCGAGGCGGCCTTCGTCTTCCAGCCGCGCGACCGCGAGGGCGAGCCGAACATGATGCTGGCCGAGGCCGGGACCGGCGTCGGCAAGACGCTCGGCTATCTGGCGCCAGCCTCGCTGTGGGCCGAGATGAACGGGCCTTCGGTCTGGATCAGCACCTATACCCGCGCTCTGCAGCGCCAGATCGAGCGCGAGAGCCAGTCGATCTATCCCGACCCCGCCGTCCGCGCCCGCAAGGCGGTGGTTCGCAAGGGGCGGGAGAACTATGTCTGCCTGCTGAATTTCCAGGAGCAGGTCAACGGCGCCCAACTGGGCAATGGCGACCTGATCGGCCTGGCCCTGACCGCCCGCTGGGCGCGCGCGACGCGCGACGGCGACATGACCGGCGGCGATTTTCCGGCCTGGCTGCCGACGCTGTTTTCCATCGCGCCGTCCCTGCAGGCCAGCCCCGCCAACCTGGTCGACCGGCGCGGCGAGTGCGTGCACGCGGGCTGCCAGCACTATCGCATCTGCTACATCGAGAAGGCCGTGCGGGCCTCTAAGCGCGCCGACATCGTCATCGCCAACCATGCGCTCGTATTGACCCAGGCCGCCTTCGATGGCGCGCGGGCGGCGCGGGGGCTGAAGGGCGATAACGAGACCACGGCGGTCAAGCGGGTGGTGTTCGACGAGGGCCACCACCTGTTCGACGCGGCCGACAGCGCCTTCTCGGCGGCCTTATCCGGCGCCGAGGCGGCCGAGCTTCGCCGTTGGATCCGGGGGCCTGAAGGCCGTGGCCGTCGCGGCCGGGGGCTGGAAGCGCGGTTGCTCGACATTCTCGGTGACCGCGAAGGGGCGCGTCAGGCTCTGACCGCCGTGCTGCACGCCGCTGCCGCCTTGCCGGGCGAAGGCTGGTCGGGCCGGGTCGCGCCGCCGGACGGTCAGGTCAATCCGATCGGACCCATCGAGACCTATCTGGTGGCGGTGATCGAACAGCTGCGAGCCCGCAGCAGCGAGCGGGGCGGTGTGGAGCAGGGACTGCAGTGCGCTGCCCGCCCGGCGATCGACCTCGTCCGCGAGCGAGCCGGAGAAGCAGCCAAGGCCTTGGCCGGGGTCGAGGCTCCGCTGCTCGCCCTGGCCCGCCAGCTGGAAGACGTGCTCGACGAGGACGCCGAGCATCTGGGGGCGTCCGAACGCGCCCGTATCGAAGGCGCGCTCCGCGGTCTCGACCGGCGCGCGCGCATGACCCTGCCGGCCTGGCGCTCGATCCTCAAGGCTATTGACGAGGACGCCGAGGACGATCCCGATTTCGTCGACTGGTTCGAGGCCACGTTCCTATACGGGCGTGTGGTGGACGCCGCCTGCCGACGTCATTGGGTGGATCCCACCGAACCGCTGCGGGCGGCGGTGCTCAGCCCCGCCCATGGCGTGCTGGTGACCAGCGCCACCCTGACCGATCCGGCTCTTGAGGACCCCTTTGCCCTGGCCGAGATGCGGACCGGCGCGGCGCGGATGCCACAGTCACCCAAGGTGCTGCGGCTGGTCTCGCCCTTCGACTACGAGAACAATGCCCGCGCCATCGTGGTCACCGACGTCAACAAGGAGGACGCTCGCCAGGTCTCGGCGGCGATGCGCGAGTTGTTCCTGGCAGCCGGCGGCGGCGGGCTGGGGCTGTTCACCGCCATCCGACGTCTGAAGGCCGTGCACGAGATGATCGCCGCGCCTCTCGCCGACCGGGGTCTGGCGCTTTACGCCCAGCACGTCGATCCTCTGGAAGCCGGAGCCCTGGTCGACATCTTCCGGGCCGAGCAGGACGCCTGTCTGCTGGGCACCGACGCCATCCGCGATGGGATCGACGTGCCGGGCCGGTCGCTGCGCCTGCTGGTCTTCGACCGGGTGCCGTGGCCCCGGCCCGACATCCTTCACAAGGCCCGCCGCGCCCGGTTCGGCGGCAAGGGCTATGACGACTCCACGGCGCGGGCGCGCATCAGCCAGGCCTTTGGCCGATTGATCCGTCGCGCGGATGATCGCGGCATGTTCGTGATGCTTGACGCCGCGGCGCCGACGCGCCTTTTTTCTGGCCTGCCCGAGGGTGTTACCGTCGAGCGGTTGTGTCTGGTTGATGCCATAGAGGCCACCGCCGCATTTTTGACGGAAGCGTCGGTTTAGTGGTCGCTCGGTAAAGTGTTCCTTCCGGGGGGAAGGTGTTGGGAGGTTGCGTGGTTCGATTTTTCGGGTTGGTCCTTGCGGCGACTCTGGTGGCGGGCGGGGCCAACGCACAGGAATTCGTCCGTAACGACTGCCGCTCGACGGTGCAGGCGACCCATGCGCTGAAGTTCGAGGATCCCAAGCATGCGCTTTGGTACAAGCGGTTCTGGACGGGATCGTGCGCGGACCTCAGCATGTGCATGTCTGGCTCGCCCAACTGGAACGACATCGTTGGCAAGCTGCTGATCAAGGGCGGCCCGGCCGAACGCGCCACCCTGCTGCCAAAGGCCTGTCGTCTGGGCCAGATGATCGGCATGGAATGGGCCCGGGACCGCCGGATCAAGCGCATCAAGACCGCGGACCTCAAGACCTTCAACGCCCTTCTGGAAGCCTCGGGCGACGCTCAGCGCGGGGTCGAACAGGTCGAGCTGAAGGCGCGCTCGATGATCTCCCAGCGCTGATCTCAAGTCGGACTCAAAGCCGTCGAATTTCTGCAATCGAGGCGGCCTACAAGGGCTCCAGTAGAGGAGCGTCCCAATGATCATGCCCGCCCATTCGACGGATCCCGCCATCGACGAGGCCGCCACCCCGGCCCAGGCCTATTCGGCCCGTGCCCTGGTGCGCGCGGTGCGCTGGCGCAGCGGCCTGTCGGCCAACCAGTTCGCCAGCGCCTTTCATATCGATCCCGCCACGCTTGATGCGCTCGAGCATGGCGACGCCCGCCCCGACGCCGCCCTGACAGCCTATCTGAGGGTCATCGACCATGCTCCGGACGTGGTGCGCGACGCGTTGGAGCGCGCCGGACTGTAGACGTCGGGTTGGTCTAACCGAACTTGTACCCGCACAGCTTGTTGCCATCGAGGTCACGGAAATAGGCGAAATTGACGCCGGGCATGCGGTCGCCCGGCGGGCCCTCGTCGGTAGCGCCCAGTTCAAGAGCCTTGGCGTGGAAGGCCGCGACCTCTTCCACCGTCTCGAAGCTGAAGCCGCCCATCGAGCCGTTGCCGACGCAGGCGGGATTGCCGTCATAGGGACCCAGTACGCCGAACAGGCCCGTGCCCTTGCCGCGGTAGAGGCGGCCGCCCGAGGGATGTTCGAACATGGGCGTCATGCCGATCGAGCCCAGCAGGGCGTCGTAGAAGACCTTGGCCTCTTCGAGCTTGTTAGACCCGACCGTGTAGTAAGACACCTTCGCCATGCGCGTTCTCCCGTTTGTGTTTGCGAGCAGGCTAGCACGAGGCGCCTAGTGGGCAACGCTGACGCAAGGTCAGGCGGGTGTCTCCGTCAGACCTTCGGCGACTTGGGCCAGCAGCGTGAACAAGGCGGGCAGGTTGATCGGCTTGCGCAGCACGCCATCAGCGCCGGTCTCCCGATAGAGGGCGATATCGTCGTCGAAGACTTTGGCAGTCAGCATCCAGATCGGCGTGCGCGTCCCGGGCGAATCGGCCTTGCGGATCTCGCGCACCGCGTCCAGGCCGCTGAGAACCAGCATGTTGACGTCTATCAGGATCAGGTCGAACGGCTGGGCTCGCCAGGCGTCCAGCGCCTGGGCGCCGTCCTCGGCGAAGGTCAGGGACACCGGTGTCTCTTTGAGCAAGAACGCGAGCACCTTGCGGTTTGCGGGGTTGTCCTCGGCGGCCAGCAGGCGGATCTGGCTCAGGTCGCGCGCCGTCCCAGCCGGGGCGGCGAGGGGCGGGATGTGGACCGGCGCGGCGAAGGCGAACCAGAACACCGCGCCCCCGGTCGCGGCCGAAGCAGGATCGGCGATCCCGATCTCCCCGCCCATCAGGGCCGTGTTGCGGGCGCAGATTGACAGACCCAGGCCGCTACCGCCTTGCTGGAGACCCCGCGCCGTCTGGTGGAAGGCCTCGAACAGGCGCAGGCGGTCTTCGGGTGGCACGGCCGGACCCGTGTCGCTCACCTCGATTAGGACGCTGAGGTCCTCACCCTTCGGCGTGCCGGCCAGGCGCACGGCGACCCGGCCGCCAGACGCCGCCGCGCCCATGGCGTTGGAGACCAGATTGACCAGGGTCTGCTCGACCCGCACTTCGTCCGCCCGCACATGGAAGGACAGGGTCGGGTCGGCGTCCTCGAACCTGAAGTCCACCCCAATGTCGCGCGCATGAGCGCTCCACACGCGCATCACTGCGTGGATCATGCGGCGAAGATCGACCGGAACGGGATTTAGACGCGCTTGGCGGCCTTCCAGATTGGCCAGGTCAAGGATGCCGTCCAGCAGCCGGGTCAGTTGCTCGCCGCCCTCAAGTACGCCACTGCACAGGTCGGCCTGCTCGGGGGTCAGGTCCTTTTCGCGCAGGATCTGGGCGAAACCCAGCACAGCGTTCAGGGGAGTGCGGATCTCGTGGCTGGCCACGGCCAGAAGATCGGTCTTGGCGCGGCTGGCGGCCTTTGCCTCGTCGATGGCCTGGGTCAGGGCGACGTTCTTGCGGGTGAGGTCGCGCAGGGCCTGGGTCAAGGTCCGGTCGGTGGCCTGCTGACGCCACGTCACCAGCAGCCCAGCGGCCACGAACAGGATCATCGACAGGGCGTAGTGGTTGAGGGCCAGGGGATTGCCCCAGTCGATGGCGCTCCAGATAAGGGTCAGGGCTGGCGGAACGGCGCCGATGACATAGCTGATAGGGGTGATGTGGACGCGCAGGGCCACGAACAGCAGGACGCAGATCGCCAGTAGTCCGGCCTCGACCTGCGCGACCGGGCCCTCGTACAGGCGGATCTGAACCGCCTGCCAGCAGGCGTTGCTGACCAGCAGGAACATCAGGACATCCGATTGCCAGCACAGCCGCTTGAAAGCCTTGTCCTGGTCGGCTCGCGGGCGGCGATTTCCGCTGCGGCGAACAGGGCCAGATACAGGCCAAATTCCAGAACCCCCAGCATGGCTATGCGCCACGGGGTGAAGATCGCCAGCAGGACGACGAAACAGGCGACCAGCACCAGCCGGGTCAGGGCGACCCGGCGAGAGTGCAGGATGTATCCTTCGAGCTGGGTTACGTCGGTGATCCGTCCCGGCATCCAGCCTCCCGTGTCTTCACCGACGCGCTCGCTCACGCCTGATTTCCGCTAGGAAAAGACGCGCTCGACACACGCATAGACGGACGATTCGCGCCTCTCCGCTCTTCTTTCGCGCGAATGGAATCGAAGGATCGCCTCGCTCTGAAATCCCTCGGTCGGGTGACCAGCGCACGTTTTGCAGCGTCCGGGGGCGGGCAGAGCGCGTAGCTGTCCCGAGCGCACACCGGCGCCCTTCTCAGGCAATGCGACATGGCAAGGCAATGGGTGACGGCGGTCATGGGGCTGGCGGCGGCGGTGGTTATGGCTGGCGGCGGTCGCGCTTACGAACTCTCGACCAAGGCCCAAGAGGCGCTGGCGCGGGGCGAGGCCTGGGCCGATGTCTCAGCCGATCCCGACGGGATTTCGGGCCGGGTGCGCGGGGTGGTGGATATCGACGCGCCGCCTGAGCGTGTCTGGGCGGTGATGACCGACTGCGCCACGGCGCGAAAGCTGATGACCAATCTGGCCAGTTGCAAGGTGCTGTCGGGTGACCAGCAACGCGGTTGGGACGTACGCGAGCACATCACCAAGCGAAACCTGATCTTTCCCGGTATGCGGATCGTGTTCCGCTCCGACTACGAACCCGTCAGCCGCATCCGCTTCAAGCTGGTGGAGGGTGACCTCAAGGTCGAGCAGGGCGAGTGGCGGCTGCAGCCCCTGGCTGGCGGCAAGCGCACGCGAGTGTTCTATGAGAACCGCTTGGCCGTCGACTGGCCTGTGCCCAAGGGCATGATGCGCCAAGCCCTGCGCAAGGATACGCCCAAGGTCTTGGGCAATCTGCGCAGGGCCTGCGAAGGCGGCTAGGCGGCGCCGATGTATTTGATCAGGGCCGTCATGTTCTCGATGTAGCCGCCGGTCGAGATGCCGATTTTCGGAGTGTCGGTGATGAACGGCGAGGTGTCGGTGGCGTCGCCAACCCGGGTCTGGCTGAAGTCGCCGGGCGCGGGGGTGGGCGAGCCGTCGCCGATATAGGGGTTGCTTGTCGCCTTCAGTTCGGCCGGCCACCAGCCTTCGCTGTTCAGCGTGGCCACCAGGGCGGCGGCCTTGTCAGGTGAAGCTTGGCCCGCGTCGGCCTTGAGGGTGTCAACGTTCAGGTCGGACACCGAGATGTCACCGGTAGTGAAATAGCGGGGCAGGGCCTTGCGACCGCCCTTTAGCGGCGAGTCCTTGCTGGCGATCTCGGGCGGCGTGGCCTGCAGCTTGGCGAGCCGCTTGCGCAGGCCTTCAACATTCACCGAGCGGGTCGAGGAATAGTGGATGACCGTGTTCTCGGGATTGTGGTCGGCATAGTAGCGGCCGTTAACCACATTGCTGCCGGTGCGGTGGATGAACAGAGGCTTGCCTTCGCCGATCGAGACGAAGGTGGGATAGGCGCGGCCGCCCTTGATCTGCTCGGCGGGCAGTTTCACGCTGTCCAGCCAGTCTAGGGCCTCGCCTAGGCGCGCCAGGAACTTCGGATCTCCGGTCAGCTCGTAGAAGTCCATGCACGAGGCGATGTTGCCAGCGGTGGTGTGGGTAGCGAAGGCTTCCGGCTCATAGGTGCGGGCGCCGGTCGGCTTCAGGTCGCTGACCCGGTGTTGCAGGCCCCAGGCTGGCTGCGGCTGCGGCTGTTGGCAGGCGACAAAGGAGTCCATGGCCTTGCGGATCGACGGCAGCACGCGCGCGTCGCCCAAGGCCTGCCAGACCATGATCAGGAACTTGAGGTTCTCACCCGCGACGTCGTCGTTGAAGGTGATGAAGCCGGTGTAGTCGGCCTTGCCATGATGATGGAATTCGTCCCTCAGCGGGAAGCGCTGGGGCCAACCGCCGACCGGGTACTGGCTGTTCAGAACGAAGGCCAGGGCCTTGTCCAGCGCCGGCTTGAAGCGCCTCTCCTTCTTCTCGACATACAGGCGAAGCAGGAACTGCGAGCTTTCGGCCGTGCCGGCGTCGTCGAAGGTGGCGTTGCCGTAATAGTGCTGGAATTCCTCGAGGCGCCAGCCGTTCTTGCCGATGGTGTCGTACCACTTTTTCAGCGAGGCCTCGCCTGCCAGGTCGCCCAGATAGTTCCAGCCGCCAGCCGGATGCTGGATGGCGATCAGTGCTTTGGCGGCCTTCCTGGCGGCCTGATAATAGTATTCGTCGCCAGTCGCGTGATAGGCGTCGAGGAAGAGATGGCCCATGGTGGCCGTACCGGGCGGCTGCACCCAGATCATCGTCGGGAAGGCCTCCATCTCGCCCCAGCGGCGCGAGAAATCGGGCAAGTAGCTCCAGACATAGCCGCCATTATAGGCGGCCTTTTCAACCATGAAGGTCGTAGCCTTTTTCATGGTCTCCAACGCCTGGGCCTTGGTCGGGACCTTTGCGGCGAAGGCCTTGAGCGGAGACAAAGCTCCGATCGAGGCGAAGGCGGCGGCCGAGGTTGCCAACAGGCGACGGCGGGAAATGGGGCTAAGCGGCATGTGGCGCTCCAACTGGCGTTGATCTTGGCCGGTTCGGGGGCGGTGGGCCGTCATAGGCTGGTTCCCTGACCAGCGCCTTTGGCGGTTCCGTTGCGTCCTCCCGGACCAGACAAGTCGATTCCACCACCTTCAGGCGGCGAATTCTTGACCTGTTGTGACACCGGTGTCACGTCTTGGCTAGGTGGTTTTCACGCAACAGCGTTCGGCCGACCGCTCCGCTGCGACAGGGCGTCACCTTGCGCGACGACCCGTGTTCGGCGAAGAACAGTGGTGCTTTGAGGCGACGCCGCCGCGCCCTGTCTAGCGCGCGCGACGCCGTCCTGTTGGGGAACAGGACGACACCCCCGAACCCGCACAGGGTTCGGGGGTGTTTTGATTTCAGGGCGCTATCTGGGAAGTTGCTGAAATTCCGAATGGCGTGCGTCCAGCGGTCGCATGGCGAAAAGTTTTTCGTTCAGTAAACATTCATCTCATGCCGACGCGCACTGAACACATCCACGAAGCCGAGCGGCTGGAACGTCAGGCGGAAATCGCCGACAACGCCCATGCTCGCGCCGCGCTGCGCCGCATGGCCCAAGCCTCGCGCGGCGCCGCCGCGCTGGTGGGGATGATCGAGGCGTGCGACGAGGATTTCGCAGGCGCGCTTCTCTAACGTCTAGTTTTCCAGACACGCCGCGACGCAGGCCCGCGCGAGGGCCTCGGTGGCGTCGATGAACGGCACGGCCAAGTCCTCGGCGCCCAGCACTAGCGGAACCTCCGTGCATCCCGCGACCACCGCTTGGGCGCCCTTGCCGATCAGGCGACGGGCGAGGGCGGTCATGGTCTCACGCGACTCCTGGCCCAGGGCGCCCAGTTTGATCCGGTAGAGCAGGGCCATGAACTCGACCTGTTCGTGGTCGTCGAGTGTGACGACCTCCAGATCCTGGTGCGCAAGCCTGTCGCGATAGAGGCCGAGCGCCAGCCCGGTGCCCAGCACCCCGACACGTGCTGCGCCGACGGCCTTGGCGGCCTGGCCAGCGACTTCCAGCATGTCGACCAGCGGCAGGCCGCTGGCGCGGACATCATTGGCGAAGGCGTGGGCCGTGTTGCAGGCGATGGTCAGGACCTGGGCGCCGCCATCGCGCAGGCCCGCCGCCATGGCCGCCAGTACTGGACCCGGATCGGAGTCGCTGGTGTTGCGGTCCGGCACCTTGGGATTGATGTCGACCAACACCCGCAGGTGGTCTTGTTCGCGCTGGGCCGGCGTCGCCGCCTGCAGCTTGGCCAGGAAGTCCAGAGTGGCGGCTGGCCCCATGCCGCCCAGTACGCCGAGGGTCTTGGTCATGGTTGATGGGCCTGGAGCAGCGCCGGTTCCATCTGGGTGTGATAGCCAAACAAGCCCTGGGCGCCGCCAGTGTGCAGGAAGACCACCCGCTCGCCCTCGAACGCGCCCTTGCGAGCTTGATCGATCAGGCCCTTCATCGCCTTACCCGAATAGACAGGGTCCAGCAGCAGGCCCTCGGTGCGAGCCGCCAGGGTCAGGGCGTCGATCACGCCCTGGTCGATCAGCCCGTAGCCTTCGCCGACATAGTCGCAGTCGGCGAAGACCATCTCGCGCGTCACGCGACCGGCCGCGCCGATGGTCTCGGCGGTGGCGACGGCCAGATTATAGACGTTCTCTTCCTGCTTGGCCTTGGGCGCGCGCACGCCAAAGCCCAGGATCGGGATGTCGATCGACAGGGCCGCGAAACCGGCGACCAGGCCTGCATGGGTGCCGGCGCTGCCGGTGGCGGTGACCAGGCGATCGATCCTGAGATCCCGCTCGTCGGCCTGAACCACCAGCTCGCGTGCGCAGTCGACATAGCCAAGGGCCCCGATGGTGTTGGAGCCGCCGCCGGGGATCACATAGGGCTTGCCGCCGCGCTGGCGAACGGCGTCGGCCGAGGCTTCCAGTTCGGCGACCATGTCGGTCCCGCCAGGCACGAACCGGATCGAGGCTCCCATCAGGCGGTCGAGCAGCACATTGCCGTTGCCGACATAGTCGTGGGCTTTCGATCCCGTGCGCTCCTCCAGGATGATCTCGCAGGCCAGGCCAAGGCGCGCGCCGGCGGCGATGGTCTGGCGTACATGGTTGGATTGCACGGCGCCCTGGGTCACCAGGGTGTCGGCGCCCTGGGCCAGGGCTTCGCCCAGCAGGAATTCCAGCTTGCGGGTCTTGTTTCCGCCGCCGGCCAGTCCCGTGCAATCGTCGCGCTTGACCCAAAGGTCGATCCCAATCTCCGCGCCCAGTCGGGGCAGGGGCTCCAGCGGCGTGGGCAGGTGGGCGAAACGGGCGCGAGGAAAGCGAGCAAGGTGCATCGAGCGGGTCCCTGAAATGACTCGCGGTTCTGTTAGCACGTGGCGCGACAGGGGCGTATTATCCATATCGACGATGAGGCTTGACCGGAGCATGGTTGGCCATCGTGGAGCGCGGCCCGGCGCGCCTTGGCGGACCTGAAGTCATCTCCCGCCAGACGCCGTCAGAAGGACCGCGACACAAGGGAGGAAGACATGACGTCAAGAAGCCTTCTGGTCGCCGGTGCATTGACCGCGACCCTTTTCGCAAGCGGCGGGGCGGTGGCCTCGACCCTGGTCCTCGGCGGCGGCGCGGCCAAGGATTGCTCGATCGCCGCAATCGGCGGGCGTTCCGACAAAAAGTCGGTGCTGATGTGCACGACGGCGCTGGAGACCGAAAACCTGAACTTCCGCGACCGGGCGCGAACCTATGTGAACCGGGGCGTGCTGCAAATGCGGCAGCGCGACTTTCCGACCGCGCGCGCCGACTTCGACGCCGCGTCGAAAATCGATCCGGATCTCGGCGAAGCGTGGGTCAATCGCGGGGCGACCTATGTCGGCGAGGAGCGCTACAACGACGCCCTCGGCCAGATCGACAAGGGGCTGTCGCTGGGCGTCAAGGACCCTGAAAAGGCCTGGTTCAACCGGGGCATGGCCAATGAGGGGCTGGGCGATCTGAAGTCGGCCTATCAGGACTATTCCAAGGCGGCTGAACTGGATCCCGAGTGGGATGCGCCGAAAAAGGAACTTATGCGTTTCACCGTCAAGCGGCCTTAAGCGTCTGACGCTCCGCGCCGGCATTGTGAGACGAGGAGCGTGATGCGCAGGATCGGATGGGCCACGGGCGCCAGCCTGGCCGTTTTCGCCGCAGCCAGCGGCGCGACGGCGCAGGAAGACGCCTTGCGCGAACTGCGCGCCCGGAACGCCGCCCAGCAAAGCGCGGAAATCGCGTGGCGGGACGCGCTTGCGGCCCAGCGCGAGATCGTGGCTCGCCAGGACCAGTTGCAAACCACCCTGATGCTGCGCGAGCTCGACACGGCGCGCACAACCCCGCCTGGATCGAATGGATTGATCATCCCGCCGCCCGCGCCGCCGCCCGAAACCGGGCCGGACTCGTTTCACGCGCAAATGGACCGGATGGAAGGCCTGACGCAGAATGCGTTGGCGCGAAGCAATGCGCCCGTCCGGGCCGTTCGCCCGGCCAGCGATCACTGACAGCAACAAGGACAACCGCATGGAATGGAGAGGCGCGCGTCGCTCGGGCAATATCGAGGACCGGCGAGGCATGGGGCGCGTCGGCATAGCGGGCGGCGGCATCGGGGCGGTGGTCCTGGCGGCCATCGGCTATTTCGTCTTCGGCATCGACCCGCAGACCACGATGCAAGTGACCGAGCATTTGCAGGGCCAGACCCAGCAGGAGGTCGCGGAGGGGCAGGTCAAGGATCCCAATGGCCAGTTCGTCGACGCCATCGAGACCTCCAATACTGCGGTCTGGGGTCCGATTTTCGCCAAGCAGGGCGTTCAATATGCTCCGCCGGAGTCGGTCGTGATCTACGACAACGCCACGCGAACGGGCTGCGGCACGGGCCAATCGGCCATGGGGCCATTCTATTGTCCGGCCGACCGCAAGGTCTATCTGGATCTGACCTTCTGGAACGAGCTGGAATCCAAGTACGGAGCCAAGGGTGAGTTCGCCCGGGCCTATGTGATCAGCCACGAGGTCGGCCACCACGTGCAAACCCTGCTGGGCGCCTCCCAAGAGGCGCGCCGGATGGGCGCGCAGGGCGCCGAGAGCGGAGCGGTGCGGCTGGAACTGCAGGCCGACTGCTACGCAGGTGTATGGGCCTCGCATGCCGGCGAGACCTCGAACGGCCAGATCGTCATCCGTCCGGGCGACATCGAGGACGGCCTGGGCGCGGCGGCGGCGGTCGGCGACGACACCATCCAGTCGCGCACCCAGGGCCGGGTGGTGCCCGACAGCTTTACCCACGGCACCAGTGAGCAGCGGATGCGGTGGTTCACCCGCGGCTATGAGCGCGGCGAGCCGTCTGTTTGCGACACCTTCAGCGCGTCGCGGCTCTAGGGCGAGAGGGTATACGCCCATGATCGCTCCGGCGGATGTGGGGCTTATGCCTTGACCCTTACGTCAGTCGGCCTAGTGTCCGACCTGTTCACCGGGGGGTCGCTTCGCGCGGCTGAGATTGGGCTTTCGCCCTGACCCGTCGAACCTGATCCGGGTCATGCCGGCGAAGGGAGGGAACGCGAGCGGGGCCTACAGTCCGTCCGCACACCGACTTAGCACGACACGTCCGGGTCTCCTTATCGCTTGAGGAGCGCCCGAAATGAACGTCCAGACCACCATCAAGTCCGTCGCTGAGACCATCTCGACCGGCCCTATCCCGGGCTCGCGCAAGGTCTATCAGGCCGGCGAGCTGTTCCCCGATATCCGCGTGCCGTTCCGCGAGGTGGCCGTCCACCCGTCGGCCAACGAGCCGCCGGTGACGATCTATGACCCGTCCGGTCCCTATAGCGACCAAACCGTCACGATCGACATCGAGAAGGGCCTGGAGCGCACGCGCGAAGCCGTCGTGGTCGCCCGCGGCGACGTCGATGTGGTGGCCCAGCCCCGCGCCGTGAAGCCAGAGGACAACGGCTTCGCCCAAGGCAAGCATCTGGCCCCGCAGTTTCCCGCCATCGGCCGCACCATCTATCGCGGCAAGCCGGGCGCGCTGATCACCCAGTACGAATATGCCAACGCCGGCAAGATCACCGCCGAGATGGAATATGTTGCCATCCGCGAGAACCTGCGCCGCGAGCAGGACCGCCCGTGCGTGCGCGACGGCGACGACTTCGGCGCCTCGATCCCCGATTTCGTGACCCCCGAATTTGTGCGCCAGGAAGTGGCCCGCGGCCGCGCCATCATCCCGGCCAACATCAACCACGGCGAGCTGGAGCCGATGGCGATCGGCCGCAACTTCCTGGTCAAGATCAACGCCAATATCGGCAATTCGGCGGTGCTCAGCACTGTCGCCGACGAGGTCGACAAGCTGGTCTGGGCCACCCGCTGGGGCGCCGACACGGTCATGGACCTGTCGACGGGCCGCAACATCCACAACATCCGCGACTGGATCATTCGCAATTCCAGCGTCCCGATCGGCACAGTGCCGATCTACCAGGCGCTGGAAAAGGTCAACGGCGTGGCCGAGGACCTGAACTGGGAAGTCTTCCGCGACACCCTGATCGAGCAGGCCGAGCAGGGCGTGGACTATTTCACCATCCACGCCGGCGTGCGCCTGCCGTTCATTCCGATGACCGCCAAGCGGGTGACGGGCATCGTCTCGCGCGGTGGCTCGATCATGGCCAAGTGGTGCCTGGCGCACCACAAGGAGAACTTCCTCTACGAGCGCTTCGACGAGATCTGCGACATCATGCGCGAGTATGACGTGTCGTTCTCACTGGGCGACGGCCTGCGTCCGGGCTCGACCGCCGACGCCAATGACGAGGCCCAGTTCTCTGAACTGCGCACCCTGGGGCAGCTGACCAAGGTGGCGTGGAGCAAGGGCGTCCAGGTGATGATCGAAGGGCCGGGCCACGTGGCCATGCACAAGATCAAGGCCAACATGGACGAGCAGCTCAAGCACTGCCACGAGGCCCCCTTCTACACCTTGGGTCCGTTGACCACCGACATCGCCCCTGGCTACGACCACATCACCAGCGCTATCGGGGCGGCGATGATCGGCTGGTTTGGCACGGCCATGCTCTGCTACGTCACGCCCAAGGAGCACCTGGGCCTGCCCGACCGCGACGACGTAAAAACCGGCGTCATCACCTACAAGTTGGCCGCCCACGCCGCCGATCTGGCCAAGGGTCACCCGGGCGCGGCCATGTGGGACGACGCCATCAGCCGGGCGCGGTTTGAGTTCCGCTGGGAAGACCAGTTCAACCTGGCCCTCGACCCGGAAACCGCCCGCAAGTTCCACGACGAGACCCTGCCCAAGGAGGCGCACAAGACCGCGCACTTCTGCTCGATGTGCGGTCCCAAGTTCTGCTCGATGAAGATCAGCCACGAAGTGCGGGAGTTCGCGGCCGCTCAGGCCCCGAACGAAGCGGCAGCCTTGGGCATGGCCCAGATGAGCGACAAGTTCCGCGAACAGGGCTCGGAGATCTATCTGAAGACGGAGTAGGGGCTTCCTTCTCCCCTTGCGGGAGAAGGAATCGCCGTCAGGCGACGGATGAGGGGTCGCGCGGACGGATCAGGGAAACCCCTCATCCGTCCGCTTCGCGGCCACCTTCTTCCGCAAGGGGAGAAGGATTTTAAGCCGCCTCGTCGGAACGACGCCGCCGCCAGTCGTCCTAGTATCGTCAACAACGATATGGAGGACTTCCCATGGCATACGTCGATGGTTTCGTACTCGCGGTCCCAAAGGCCAATCTCGAGGCCTACAAGGACATGGCCCGTCTGGGCGGCAAGGTCTGGATGGAGCACGGCGCCCTGTCCTACGTCGAATGCTTCGGCGAGGACGTGCCCTATGGCGAGGTCACCTCGTTCCCACGCGCCGTGCAGGCGACGGACGACGAGTTCATCGTCTTTTCCTGGATCACCTATATAGACCGCGCCTCGCGCGACGCCGTCATAGCCAAGGTCATGGCCGACGAGCGCATGAAGCCGGACATGGACAACATGCCCTTCGACGGCAAACGCATGATTACCGGCGGTTTCGAGACTTTCCTAGCGCTTTAGCGCGGGTGGGGCTTCGTCACCGTGATCGGGCACGGTGCGGAACAGTAACTCGACATCAAAGGCAAATCTTTCGCATCGGAAGAGATGTCTATGGTCAAGCTAATGGTGACGTTGAGGCTTTTTGCTAACCATTCGATTTCCAAGGAACTGGTCATGACTTGAAGGCTTTTCCTTCCACCTTCTGGGAGGACAAGTCATGATCAGATCTATCGCCATCGTAGCGGCCGCCGCTGCCGTGCTCACCGCCTGCGGTCCCAAGACCGACACCAACGCCAGCGACGCCTCGCGAACCGAAGGTCCGGTGGTCTCGACCTCGGAAGCCCCGCGCAACGAAGCGGTCGACACCACGCCCACCACCGGCGAGAGCGGCCCCACCCCAGGCGCCAGCTCCTACACTGAAGCCCAGGCCAAGAGCGCCATCGAGTCGGCCGGCTACGCCGAAATCGGCTCCCTGACCCAGAACGCCAACGGCATCTGGCAGGGCTCGGCGATGAAGGACGGCAAGGCCGTCACCGTGTCCGTCGATTACAAGGGCGCGGTCACCGCGCTCTGATCCCGCCTTCGAACATCAGCAAGATTGGAAATCCGATGAGCAAGACCATCACCCGCCTGTTCGACGATCGCGCCCAAGCCCTGAGCGCCGTTCAGGATCTCGAGCGCGCAGGCGTCGACCGCGACCAGATCAGCCTGGTCTCCAACAACAGCGACAACTGGCATGACGGCAAATCCGGCCCGCTCGGTGACGCCAATGGCGACGGTGAGAACGACGTCGCCGATGGCGCAGGCAAGGGCGCCACGACCGGTGGCCTGCTCGGCGGCGGCGCTGGCCTGCTGGCCGGCCTCGGCATGCTGGCCATTCCCGGCCTGGGTCCCGTGGTCGCAGCCGGTTGGCTGGCCTCGACGGCGGTCGGCGCGCTGGTTGGCGCAGCGGCGGGCAGTGCGGCTGGCGGCCTGCTGGGCGCGCTGAAAGAGGCAGGCCACACCGACGAAGAGGCCAATGTCTATTCCGAAGGCGTTCGCCGTGGCGGTACGCTGGTCAGCGTCAAGGCCGATGAGGATCGGGCCGTCGAAATCCAGCAGGTTCTGGATGGCCGACGCGGCGTCGATGCTGGTCAACGCGGCGAGGCCTATCGCCAGTCCGGCTGGACCCAGTTCGACCACAACGCTGGCCCCTTCAGCACCGAACAGGTCACACGCGAGCGCGATCTCTACCGTAGCGAAGACCGTTCTTTCGCCGGCAGCGACCGTAGCGATGGGCTGACCGATGACGACAATGGCCGTACGGATCGTCCGGCCGCGACCCCTTCGGCGACGCGCGACTACTAGACCTATCCGAGCAGACGCCTTCGCCCTGCCGGGCGAGGGCGTACACCCACCAGTCTGCTGCATCCAGCGATTTGAACGCTAAGCTATTGCCTATGATTCAGGCCCCGTTTCCCGGCTTCGCGCCCGCCGACCTCGCTTTCCTGACTGGCCTTGCCGTCAACAATGACCGAGAGTGGTTCACCGCCAACCGCGCGCCCTATGACGAGGGCCTCAAGCCCACCCTGGCAACCCTGATCCTGGCCCTGAATGAGGCGCTCGACGACCGGGGGCTGCCGCTGGCGGGCCATCCCAAGACCACGGTGTTCCGCATCCATCGCGACGTGCGGTTTTCCAAGGACAAGCGCCCTTACAAGACCCACGTCTCGGCCACCCTGACCCGCGACGGGCAGAAGATGTCGCCGGGCATGCTCTATGTGCACATCGAGCCGGAAGGTGGCAGCAAGCCGGCCTTCGATCCCGAGACCATCGATCCCCTCGACCCAACCACCTTCCCGTCGGGCGACGACGCCGATGCCGGCTATTCCGGCCACGGACCGTTCGCGGCGGCGGGGTTCTACCTGTCGGAGCGCCCGCACATCGACGCCTTCCGCCGCGCCCTCGTCGCTGACCCCAAGGGCTGGAAGGCGGTCGAGCAGGCCCTGACCGCCAAGGGCTTGCCATTCGAACCGGGCGAGCCGACCAAGCGCATGCCCAAGGGCTTCGAGGACCAGGTCGGCGGTCCGCTGGAGGCGGCGATCAAGCGCACCCGCTGGCTGGTGCGCCGCGACCTCACCGGCCCGGAGATAGGCGGGACGGCGCTGCCCGCAATCATTGCCGACTTCGCTGTCCACGCTCGGCCGCTGCTGGAATTCGGCTGGAAGGCGCTGCGGGCCTAGGCTTTGTCCAAGAAGGCGCGAAGCGCCGTGAGGGTCTCTGCATCGGGACGCAGGTTCGCCGCCAGATGGTCGCCAGCGACCGACAGAAACGGCAGCCCGTTGGCCGCCGCGAAGGCCTGCATCTGGGCGTGATAAGGATCGTCCCGGCCGTCCCAGAGCATCACGGGAACGCCCGCGGTCAGCACGGCTTCCGATGCGCCCTGGAGCTTGCCGAGGGCGTCGAAGCAGGCGCGAACGCCGGGCTCGATATCCGGCGTGACCCATGCGACCAGATCCGGTGCCGCTCGCCCGGCAAACGCCATGAACATGTCGAAACTCACAGGCCCCTTGGGCCCCGGCGGCAGGCCATTGATCAGGTCCCAGCCGCCGACGATTAGGGATGACAGGCGCTGCGGATACCGTCTGGCCACGCCGACCGAAATCCACCCGCCCATCGAATAGCCGATCAGGTGAGCGCGATCGGCGCCGAGGTCGTCGATCACCGCGACGATGTCGCCAGCGCGCTGGTCCTGATCATAGAGCGCGGGATCGACCGGCTTGTCGCTGAGCCCGTGACCCAGCGAGTCGGCGCAGGCGACCCGGAAGCCAGCCAGCGCCTCGACGATCCCGCTCGGCTTCCAGCTCTCGGCGTCCATCAGGAGGCCGTGCTGCAGGACGACGAGTGGGCCGGCGCCCTCGACCGTATAATGGATCCGCTGTCCGCGATGGATGGCGAAAGGCATTCGAGAACTCCGAAACTTTAGACCGACTTCGCCCGGGCCCGCTGATAGGCTGAGCGCGCCGCCAGTCCCGCGCGCCACGATACCAGATTATCCGGCAGCACTCCGCCGAACGCCCCGGCCCAGATGCCTAGGCCGCAGGAGACCGAGATGTCGGCCAGAGTCAGGTGGTCGCCGACCAGAAAGGGCTTGTCGCCCAGGTTGGCCGAGACGTCGGCGATCAGGTCTCCCATGCGACCCTGGGTCATGCGAGCCGACCAGTTGTCCTTCTCGGCCTCGGGCGCGCCGAACTTGGCGGCCAGCAGGGTGTTAAGGGCCGCGCCGATGGAGGCTTCACCAAAGACCGTCAGTTGCAACACCTTGGCCAGGACGGGATCGGTCGGCGCGGGCAGCAGCGGCGTGGGTCCATAGCGCTGGGCCAAATAGAGCATGATCGCCACCGACTCGTGTATCGCCACCCCTTCCTCGCCCTCCAGGAACGGTACTGTGCCCAACGGGTTCATGGCCAGATAGTCGGCGGGTTGAGGGTACGGGATGGCGACGGCCTCATAGGGCACACCCATCTCTTCGCAGGTCCAGAAGACCCGCAGGCCTCGGGCGCCGCGCGCAAAATTGTGTATACGGATCAATTGGATAGCTCCCTTTCCGCATCTTGGTCGGACGGGTCAGATCGCGCAGCGCGTTCTTGAGACTGGGGCTCCGCCATCGCTCAGACGAGCTCGCCCAGCAGGTCGTCGAGGCGGGCATAGCCAAACTCCATGCCGTCTGCCATGCCGCTGGCCTTGGCGCCGTCGCGGGCCTCCTTCGAAGCATAGAGAACGGTGATGACCATGGTCGTCTTGCCGCCGCCCTCCACGAGGTCGGTGGTCACGCGGGTGCGGCCGCCGGTCCAGTCGTCGTCGAACATCTCTTCGTGCACGATCCGTTCGGGCGCGATGGCGATGAACTCGCCGCCCATGCCCATGTCGCGACCATCTGCGTTGCGCCAGACATAGCGGAACTTGCCGCCAACCCGGAAGTCGACCTCGCACACCGGCATGGTCCAGCCCGGCGGACCCAGCAGCCAGCGCTTCACCAGCTCGGCCTTGCCCAGGCAGTCGAAAATCAGATGTCGCGGCGCGTCGAAGGCGCGGGTGACGACCAGTTCGCAGTCGGTCGGGGTCGTGATCTGCATCTTGCTCATCGCGTGGGTCCTTTTGTCGCTAGGGGTGTTTTTGCCTTCAGTTCCTCAAGCAGGGCGTCCATGGCCTCGAACCGGGCCTCATAGACCTGCCGGTAGTTTTCCAGCCAGGCGACTGCCTCGGCCATCGGTTTGGGCTCAGCGCGCACCGGACGGCGCTGGGCGTCGCGGCCGCGTGAGACCAGGCCGGCGCGCTCCAGCACCTTCAGGTGTTTGGAGATCGCCGGCTGGCTCATGGCGAACGGCTGGGCCAGCTCCATGACCGATACCTCGCCCATCGCCAGCCGCGCCAGAATCGCCCGCCGGGTGGGGTCGGCGAGGGCGGCGAAGGTGGCGTCGAGGCTGGCGGGCGTCATAATCGATAGCTCATCGGTTACATAACTAGTAGGTTATATTAATCTGATGCGCGAGGCGTCAAGCGGCCGGCAATCGGTCGATTGGCAATAACCTTTTAAGTTGTCGGGCGCAGGCTCTGTCCCAGACCCGGCTCTCGTCAGACATCATGGCCGGGCGGGAGGACGCCATGTCGTCGACCGTCACATCCAGTTTCCGCCGTCGCGGCCTGGATCATTTCGAACCCGAGGATGTCGATCCCCAGGTCCAGCGTCGCCTGCGCGGCACGCTGGAGCAGATCGACTACACTGCCTTTGCTTCCAACAAGGCGCTGATCGGCCAATCGCTGGGCCATATCGATGCGGCCCATTTCCAGCACATGGCTGTCGCCGCCGCCCAGGCCCGCGCCCAGTGGGTGGCGGCTGCCGTAGCCATGACCGAAACAGCGCACACGCCCTCGCCGGACCAGATTGCGAAGCTGGCCCAGATGCGCATCGCCTATGAAGAACTCGCCGAAGCCTATGAGGCCCTGCGGCGAATGGTCGAGCGGGGCTATGTGATGTTCCGCCCAGCATCCGGTCCTACCTAGCCCTCAAGATATATATCCGGGTAATATTGACTCCTAAATTTATCCGGGTAGAAATCGCGCCGCAGGAGGGTCCCATGAACGGACGCAAGGCGCTGGTGCGCGACTATCGTGACCGCAAGATCGAGGCCGGGATCTATGCGGTGCGCTGCGCCGCGAGCGGCGAGACCTGGGTCGGCGCCACGCCGGACCTCGCGATCCGCCAGAACGGCATCTGGTTCGAGCTCAAGCACGGCGGGCACCCGGAGAAGAGCCTGCAGGCCGCCTGGACCGCGCATGGAGAGGCGGCGTTCAGCTACGAGCAGCTGGAAGTCATCGACGACGAGAACCTGGTCCCGCTCGGCAAGTCCTCGTTGCTGAAGGAGCGTCGCGCCGCCTGGATCGAAAGCCTGGGCGCCAAGGGGCTGAACCGATGAGCCATGTGGTCTTCAAGGGCGCCGAGCGCATCGCTGCGGGGTCCAGTCTTGATGTGGCCCTCGCCGCCCTGCGGCTGGCGGGCGACCCGTCGGGCGCGCTGGTGCTGATCTTCGATCCCGAGGGCCGGCAGGTGGACTTCGACCTCAGCGGCGGCCCTGCCGACCTGACTGTCCGGCTGGAGCCTGCCGAGGAAGCTCCGCCGCGTGGTCGTGGTCGGCCTAAGCTGGGCGTCACGCCACGCGAGGTCACCCTGCTGCCCCGTCACTGGGACTGGCTGGCCAGTCAACCCGGCGGCGCTTCGGTCGCGCTGCGCAAGCTGGTCGAGGCGGCGCGCCGGCAGAGCGAGGGCCCCGACCGTATCCGCCGCTCGCGCGAGGCGGCCTATCGCTTCGCCAATGTCATGGCCGGAGACCGCGAAGGTTTCGAGGCGGCGATGCGGGCCCTATTCGCGGGCGACGACGCGGCGTTCGAGGCGCGGATCACGGCCTGGCCCGCCGACATCGCCGCCCAGCTGCGCACCTTCGCAGCCGAGGCGTTCGGCGCGGACGATACGTCCGTTTAGATCGATATCAATTGCGGGGCTGAAGCAGGTCCCAGCGGTTGCCGTAGAGGTCCTCGAACACCGCCACGCTGCCATAGGGCTCGTGGCGGGCGCCTCCAGGAAGCGAACCCCGGCGGCGCTCATTCGGGCGTGGTCTGCGGCGAAGTCGTCGGTGTGAAGGAACAGCCACACCCGGCCGCCGCCCTGGTCGCCAATCCGGGCTGCCTGATGCTCGTCGGCCGCCTTGGCCAGCAGGAAGCGCGAGCCGCCCGCGCCGGGCGAGACCACGACCCAGCGCTTGCCTTCGCCCATGTCGGTGTCCTCGATCAGCTCGAAGCTCAGCTTGCCGACATAGAAGCTCAACGCGTCCTCATAGTCGCCGACGAGTAAGGAAGTGAGGGCGAGGTGGCGGGCCATGGCGACTCCTTGAAGAGGCGCGTTCATACCGTCAGCGATCCAGTCTTAGCATCGCTGGTGAAGGGCGCGGTGGTGCATGATGCCTGTCACCGGCCCACCGCCGTTCGAGGATGTCCGTCATGTCGATCCGTCTTGCCCTGGCCCTTTCCCTCGCGATGGCCGGCTCCGCCGCTGTCGCCGGCGCGCCTGAAACCAAAATTACGCCCGTGGCCGCCGCCGACCTGCCGGCCGCCGTGCTGGCTGTCGTCACCAAGGCCGCTCCGGGCCTGAAGGTCGTCGAGGCCGAACTGAAGGAGCGGGAAGACCGCCGCTATTTCGACGTCGAGGGGGTGCTGCCGAGCGGCGCCGAGATCGAGTTCGACCTGCTGGAGAAGAACGGCGCCTGGGAGATCGTCGAGACCCAGCGCGATATCGCCTGGGCCGATGCGCCTCACGCCGTCCACGCCGCAGCCGGCAAGGCCCAGCCCGTCCGGGTCATCGAGAGCACCCAGAACGACGCCATGGTGATCTACGAGCTGTTCGCCCCCGGCCAGCCCAAGACCCCGGCCGTCGAGGTCAGCCTGAAGAACGGCGAGGCCAAGCTGCTGACCGAGACCTGGCCGCACTGAGAATTGAAGCCGCCCGAGCCTTGCCCGGGCGGCCATCCTTCTACATCCCGAACGCGGCCTTCAGCTTGCCGGCTGCATAGGTTTCGGCATCCTTGGCGTCGGCGACCACCGGGCCCATGCCGAAGAACTCGTGTGTGACGCCGGCATATTCCTTCACATCGGTCGTCACGCCAGCGGCCTTTAGCTTGTCGGCCAGATTGACGCCGTCATCATGCAGCGGGTCGATCTCGGCCAGGATAATGGTGGTGGGCGGAAGGTTCTTCAGATCCGCGCCAACTAGGTTCAGGCGAGGATCCGTGGCCTGGGCCGGATTGCTCAGAGTGTGGGTGAAGAACCAGGCCAGCATCGGCGTGTTGAGCGGCTTGGCGGCGGCGTGCGTCACCTTGGAACCCGTCGCCATACTGCTGTCCGCGACGGGGTATACCGCTACGACGGCCAGAGGCGCGGACCAACCCTTGTCGCGAGCGGCGATCGCTACATTGACCGCCATGTTGCCGCCGGCGCTTTCACCAACCAGAGCAATCTTCTTGGCGTCGCCGCCCCATTTGCCGGCATTGGCCACGACCCACTGATAGGCCGCATTGGCGTCGTCGTGGGCGGCCGGGAACTTGGCTTCCGGCGCGTGGCGATATTCGATTGAGACGACGATGGCGCCCGTCGCCTTGGCCAGGGCGCGGGGTGAGGAATCATAGACCTCGATGTCGGCGATCACCCAGCCGCCGCCGTGGATGTACAACACCACCGGCGCATTGGCCGCGACGCCGGCCGGCTTGTAGACCCTGGCCTTCTGCACGCCGCCGGCGGTCGGATAGGTCACGTCCTGCGTAGCGACGGTCGTGTCGGCCGCTATGCCCTTTTCGGCCATCAGCGCCTTGACGGCGTCGGCGGGCGTCGGCTGCAGGCGGGCGTCCTGCGGAGACAGGCCTTCGACCGGCTTGCCGCCCAGCGAAGCCAGCTTGTCCAGCACGGCCTGCATGTCGGCGTCGGCCGTGCCAGATGCTGGTGTTGGAGGGGCGGCGGCCGGGGCCTCGCTGGACGTCTTGGGCTCGTCGGTCGTCTTCGAACAGGCCGCCGTGACGAGCGCCAAGGCGGAGACAGCGCAGAGCGCCGCCAGCTTGTGTCGGTTGATCATGGGGTTTTCCCTGAGATATCGCCGGTAGCCGGCGTTGATGCTGGACGAGCAACGGTCCGTAGCCGCGCCGGTTCCGGGCGCTACCCCCCGCTATAACCCCCGATAATCGGCAGCACCTCGCCGGTGATGTAGCTGGAGGTCTGGGGCGAGGCGAGGAAGACATAGGCCGGCGCGATTTCTTCCGGCTGGGCCGGGCGGCGCATCGGCGTCTTGGCTCCGAACTCGGCCACCTGCGGACCCAGCTTGTCAGCCGGGTTCAGGGGCGTCCAGACCGGGCCTGGAGCCACGGCGTTGACGCGGATACCCCTGTCGATCAGGTGCGTGGCCAGCGAACGGGTAAAGGCGTGAATGCCGCCCTTGGTGGTCGAATAGTCCAGCAGATCCTTGTTGCCCAGCAGGCCGGTGACCGAGCCCGTATTAATGATCGCGCCGCCCGGCGGGATCACTTTCACGGCCGCCTGGGCCATGTGGAAATAGCCGTAGAGGTTGGTCTTCATCGTCCGGTCGAAATGCTCTTCGGTGATGTCCTCGAAGTCCATGACGTGTTCCTGGAAGGCGGCGTTGTTGACCAGGATGTCCAGCTTGCCGAGGGCGTTGACCGTCGCGGCGACGGCTAGCCTGGCGTAGGCGGGGTCACTGACATCGCCGGGCACCAGGATGGCGCGACGCCCCTCGGCCTCGACGGCGGCTCTGGTAACCAGCGCGTCGCTCTCTTCATCGAGATAGGCGATGGAGACGTCGCAGCCCTCGCGGGCGAACAGAACCGCCACGGCCCGGCCGATGCCGCTGTCGGCGCCCGTGATCAGGGCCACCTTGTCCTTCAGCTTGCCCGAACCCTTGTAGAACGGTGCGTCGTACATGGGGGCGGGATCGAGCCGGGACTCCAGGCCGGGCTTGACCTGATGCTGCTCGGGAAATGGCGGGGCTGGATAGGGACGGGCGCCGGCCTGCATGGCGGGCTTGTCGTCCTCCGAAGGCTTGAACGAGCGCTGCTCCTTGGCGTCCAGCGGGGCCTGGATGTTGCGCTGGGCGTCGGCGACCTCGGCGGCGTCACGTTCGAATTGTGGGGTCTGGGTTTCGGCCATCACGGATCTTTCCAAGCTGCGACCCGAAAACCACTGGCGGAGGGGGATGTTCCCGCCGGCTTAAAAGCAGCCTTGCCCCCGGGGGTCCTGTGAGCGACCTTGCCGGCCCTTTTGAAAGGCCTCTGCCAATGCCCCGCGACGCGGCTGCTTCGGCGCCCCGCGGCGCCGTGATGTCCGATCTGATCGAACTGATGCGCCTGTCGGGGCCAGTAGTGCTGTCACGCCTGGGCATCATGGTCATGGGCCTGACCGACGCCATCGTCGTCGGGCGGTTTTCGGCGGAACAGCTGGGCTTCCACGCCATGGCCTGGGCGCCGTCCTCGGTTTTCGTGACCATGACCGTCGGCCTGCTGGTCGGGGCACAGGTCATGACCTCGCGCGCCATTGGCGCCGGCAATCCGCACGACACCGGCGCGGTGCTGCGGCGGGGGCTGGTCTACGCCTTCTGGATCGGCATGGCCTCGGGCGTTTCCCTGGCGGTGCTGGGGCCGCCGTTGCTGCACATGGTTCACCTGCCAAAGGCGCTGGCCGATGGGGCGACCGCGCCGATGATCGTCTTCTCGCTGTCGCTGCCGCTTTATGCGCTGACCGTGGTGATCAGCTTCTGGCTGGAGGGGCTGTCGCGCCCGGGTCCGGTGACCATCGCCATGTGGGTGGCCAACCTCGTCAACCTGGCGGTCAACCTGGTGCTGGTGCCCGGAACCTTCGGCTTGCCGGCCCTGGGCGCGGTCGGTGGCGCCTGGGCGACCTTCGTGGCGCGGCTGGCGCTGCTGGTGATGCTCGCGATCTACGTGGTACGGCTGAAGGACGCCCGGGCGCTGGGGATTTTCGACAAGCCGGCTGTGGATCGTCCGTCCTCGATCGAGCAGCGCCGCATCGGCTATGGCGCGGGCGCGTCCAACTTCTTCGAGGTCGCCGCCTTTGCCGGCATGAGCCTGGTTGCCGGCTGGATCGGCGGACTGTCGATCGCCGCCTGGGCGGTGGTGATAAATGTTGCCGCCGTGATCTTCATGCTGCCGCTGGGCATCTCGACCGCCACTTCCGTGCAGGTGGGCCGGGCCTTCGGCTCACGCGATCCGGCCGCCATGACCCGCGCCGGGTGGGTGGCCTTCGCCTTCACCGCAGTGGTGGGTCTGGTCCTGGCTTTGCTGCTCTTCCCGCTGCGCGAGTGGGTGGCCTCGGCCTACACCGCCGACCAGAACGCCATCGCCCTGATCGCCCCGGCCCTGGCCCTGACCTGCCTGTTCCTGGCGCCCGACGCCGTGCAGGTGGTGGCGGCCCAGGCCCTTCGGGCACGCGGCGAGGTCTGGATCCCGACCATCACCCACCTGATCAGCTATGGCGTGATCATGGGTCCGCTGGCCTGGTGGCTGGCCATTCCGATGGGCATGGGCGTCGATGGTATCGTCTGGTCGGTGATCGTGACCAGCTTTGTGTCGGCGGCGTTTTTGCTGGGGCGGTTTCGGATCTTGGATTTGAAGGATCGCGATCTCTAGCTCCTCCTTCTTTAGGGCAGGGCTATCGCCTACGGAGTTGCGGCAAAAAAGGCTGTCATCCCGGAACAAGCGAAGCGCAGATCCGGGACCGCCGGAAGCGCTAAGTTCAGGCGTCGGTCCCGGATCTGCGCGCTGCGCGCTTGTCCGGGACGACAACCTCTTTGGGTCATATGCGCAGATCCACCAGAGGGGACCAGCTGCTGCTAAGCCCCCAGAATCCAGCCCTCTTCGCTCTGCGCCGCCTCGACCACCTCGTCCGAAGCCTTCGGGCCAGCAAACAGCGCCGCCAGTTTCCCTGCCTCGTCCAGCTTGGCGAAGTGTTCGGCCTGGGCGCGAACCTGGGCGAGGTCCTTGACCTCGCCAGTTGCAGGGACGGCCTTGAGCAGTGAGGGATAGACCTCGGCGATCACGACCAGCACACCTTCCAGATCGGCTTCGGTCAGCGCCTTGAAGCCTGTCTCGAACGGCCAGACCCGAGCGGCGTCGCCACGCGCATCCTTCAACCGGCGCGCGGCCGGGATGCCGACGATCGCCTGACCGCCGACCGAGCCGTTATAATAGAGCTTCCAGATCGACGACGCGCCTTTAGCCGCCACATCGGCGTGACGCAGCTCGGGCAGGTCGTCCTCGCCATGCTCGCGTGTGCGCTTAGGCTGCAGGGTCGTTAGGGCGTCCTTGGGCGGGCAGCCCCAGAACGGGAAGGGGCCGCCGGTCAGGCGGCGGTTGATCTCGGAGCCGACACCAAAGCGGTTATTGGTGTTGTCGGCCTTGTCCTTGACCATCTTGTTCATCTGGTCCCAGACGGCGCGCCAAGGATGCTCGCCCGGCAGGCTCAGGGCCTTGGCGAAGCCGCGCGGGAAGCCCAGCGGGAAGTCGAAGCCCACCAGGGCCCGCTCGCTGCGCTTCTTGAAGTCGTCGAGGATGGAGGCCAGCTTGGTCTCGGCTTCCTGACGGGTGGCCGGATTGAAGCTCTCGAAGGTCAGCCGGAATCGCACGTCGCGCTTGAGCACGCCGATCCAGACGGAGTCCGCGCCGGTGGTCGGCTTGGCGGCCGCGCTCCAGTCGACGATCACATAGGCGCTGAAAAGGCGCGACACGGCAGGCTCCGTCGGAAAACGAACGAAGCCGCGCTTCTACTCCGCCCAGCCAGCAAGAGCCAGCCGCCGTTCGCGCATGAAGCGTATTAGGCGGCGGTTTGCTCGGCGACCTCGACCGGCAGCGCGATGCGGCCGTCGCGGGCGAACCAGCGGGCGGGAGGCTCGCAGACCGGACCCAGGGCCGCGCGGACGATGGCCGGCGGGCGGCGCTCTTCCGGGGTCATGAACAGGCCGTTGGCCTTGACCCGCAGGCCGGCGGCCTTGTGGGCGCCCAGCATGGTCAGCGGGACGGCCAGGATCAGGCCGGCCAGGATCGGCGCGGTGCCGGTCAGCAGGTCGGGCGTGAACCAGAAGGCGCAGGCCAGCAGCGTGCCGGTGACGGTGATCCAGCCCATGGCGCGGAAGGCTTCGTTGCCGGTTACCTTGTCGGCGTCGCGGCGCTGAGTGGCCCAGCCGCCGACCTTGCCGGCCAGGATCTCGACCAGGGCGCGGGTCTGGGTGAACATCAGCATGGGGGCGACGAGGGCCGACAGCAGCATCTCCACGCCGAGGCCGGCGGCGATGCGACGGCGCCCGCCAAAGCCCTTGTGCTCGTTGGGACGCGAGAAGACCAGGATCGAGCCCAGGATCTTGGGGCCGAACAGCAGCACGAAGGTGATAATCATGGCCCAGGCGGTGGCCTGGATCTCGCTCCAGTCGATCAGGGCGTGAGCCGCGGCCTGCAGGTCGGCCATGGTGAAAGCCGCCTTCTTCAGCGACGGCATCAGCAGGCGCGAGACGACGCCGGCCGTCAGGGCCATGAACCACAGGGGCGATAGCACGTAGCTCAGCACGCCGATCACCAGATGCATGCGGCTCAGCCAGTGAAGGCCGGGCAGGGCGACCAGCGGAATGTGCTGGACATTGCCCCGGCACCAGCGACGGTCTCGGGTGGCGAAGTCGAGCAGGTTGGAGGGGCTCTCTTCGTAGGAGCCTTCCAGATAGGGAGCCAGGTGGACGCTCCAGCCGCCGCGGCGCAGCAGGGCGCTTTCCAGGGCGTCGTGGCTCATCACCTCGCCGCCGAACGGCTTGGGGCCGTCCAGCGAGGGCAGGCCGCAGGTCTCGGCGAAGGCGCGGGTGCGGACGATAGCGTTGTGGCCCCAGAACGAGCTCTCCGAACCCGACCACCAGGCCAGGCCCGTCCACGAAACGCGGCCATACAGGCGCGTGGCGAACTGCAGGGTGCGGGCGAAGATCGTCTGGCCGTTGATCAGCATCGGCATGGTCTGGATCAGACCGGCGCCGGGGTGGCGTTCCATCGCGTCGGCCAGGCGGACCATGGCGTCGCCGGTCATCAGGCTGTCGGCGTCGAGGACCAGCATGTGCTCATAGGCGCTGCCCCAGCGGGCGACCCAGTCTGCGATGTTGCCGGCCTTGCGGCCCTTGTTTTCGTGGCGGACGCGGTAGAACACGGCCGAATTGGCCTCGCGGCGGAAGCGGGCGAAGCAGGCCTGCTCGGCCAGGGCCACGGCGGCGTCGCGCGTGTCGCTGAGGATGAAGATGTCGAAGGCGCGGCTGTTGCCAGTCTCGCTTATCGAGGCGTCCATGGCGCGCAGACGGGCGAAGACGGCGGTGGCGTCCTCGTTGTGCACGGGCATCAGTATGGCGGTGCGGGCGCGCAGCTTGGGCATCGGCTTGGCGCTGTCGATGCCCAGCGGATCCTTGGGCTTACCCAGCAGGATCACGAAGCCGGCGACGGCCGTGCAGAACCACAGCGACAGGGCCAGAAACAGCGGGGCCAGCAGCACCAGGCAAATGAATTCCAGGCGCGTGACGCCGCCCAGGGCGATGGTGTCGAAGGTAGCTTTCCAGCCCGCGACGCCCATGAAGGCGGTGGCCAGGAACACCATCCAGCGACGGGCGGTCATGGTGTTGATGACCTCGGTGGCGCGACGGGCGCCGCCTTGCCAGATCGACAGATGTTGCACCGGCATGGCCAACGGCGCCTCGGTGGGGATCTCCACCGTGTCGCGGCGCTGAACGACCTGATCGAACGAGACGCTCGTCGAGGTGCGCAGGTCGAAGAGGGAAGAGCGGTCGCTCATGTGGTCATCGTCTCGGTCTGTCCGGCCGGGGCCGGGCTCTCTCCGGCGCATCGCCGCATGAGGTTCGCGCTTTCCGCTCGGGCGACCGTCCGCTAGGGATCGGTCGTCGCGGCGTGTGACGGGTTCATGACGCTCGATTTCCCGACGTGGAGAGCCGCCGGCGCTCCTAGAGTAAAACTTCGATCACGAATTCGCTACCAGAAATCACGCTTATCTCGCAGCTCCGGCAAAAAACTTGGGATCCGTGATGGGCGAGCCTAGCTCGCTCGAACGGAGAAAGTTAGTAAGATCATGAAAAACAAAATTGTTTTGGCAATTTTCGGTGCTTTTTCACTAGTCGCCTGCGGACCCGGCCCTGGAAGTTCCCCCCAGGAAAATGGTTCGGAAAGGGCTGCCCATGCCCTTGAAACCACGCCGCAGTACGACTCGGCGGGCGTGATCTCGGCTGTGGATGGCTCGATTCTCACGCTCGATCACGACGGCGCGAGCGGCGCGAACCTGCCGCCGGGCCGCAATGATTTCGTGGCCTTCGCCGACGTGCTGTCCGAAGCTCCACTGGAACCGGGCTCGCGCGTGGCCTTCAAGTTCCGCCGCAACGACGAGGGCCTTGAGCTCACCGAACTCAAGGCCCGCTGATCGTCCTAGGCCAGCTTCACCAGCATCTTGCCCATGTTCTCGCCGGCGAAGAGCTTGATGAAGGCGTCAGGCGCGCGCTCGACGCCGTCCTCGACGGTCTCCTTCCAGGTGATCTTGCCGGCCTTGATCCACTCGGCCAGGTCCTTGGCGAAGGCCGGATAGAGGTCATAGTGGTTGGAGACGATGAAGCCTTCCAGCCGCAGGCTCTTGCCCACCGCCTGGATGATGTTGGATGGGCCGGTCGGCGTGCCGGTCTCGTTATATTGCGAGATCATCCCGCACAGGGCGAACCGAGCGAACGGGCGGGCCGAATTGATGGCAGCCTCCAGGTGCACCCCGCCGACATTCTCGAAATAGACGTCGATGCCTTTGGGCGCGGCCTTGGCCAACTCGGCGACCACATTCGGAGTGGCCTTGTAGTCGATGACATGGTCGACGCCGATTGACTTCAGGAACGCCACCTTCTCGGGTCCGCCGGCCGAGCCGATCACGGTGTGGCCCTTCAGCTTGGCGATCTGGCAGACGATCGAGCCCACCGCCCCGGCGGCGGCAGAGACGAACACCACATCCCCGTCCTTCAGGGCGGCGATCCGCAGCAAGCCCGCATAGGCGGTCATGCCGGGCATGCCCAACACGCCCAGGAAACTCTGCGGCGGCAGGCCGTGAGTGTCGATCTTGGTGATGGCGCCCATTGGACCGGCGGCGGCCATCGCCTTGGGGGAAACGTTGAAAGCCTCGCGCCAGCCGAACATCGAATTAACGATGTCGCCGACCGCATAGTCCGGATCGTTGGAGGCCGCCACTTCGCCGATCGCGCCGCCCTGCATGGCCTTGCCCAGTTCGAACGGCGGCGAATAGCTGGGCCGGTCGTACATGCGGCCGCGCATATAGGGATCGACCGACATCCACAGGTTCTTGACCTGCACCTCGCCGGGACCGGGCGCGGCCAGATCGACGGACGCCAGTTCGAAGTCGGCTTGGGTGGGCACTCCGACGGGGCGGTTCTTCAGGCGGATTTCACGCGAGACGGTCATTGGGTCTGCTCCCTGTGCGTTGCTAATTGGAAGTGCGTTTCTAATTTAAACGGTTGTTTAGCGCGTCCCGGCGCGCGGCTCCAGCGCTTCCGAGCAAGGGCGAAGCGGTTTAGACAACGGCCATGACCCAAGCGATCCTCAAGGCCCCCACTCTAAAGGCAGGTGTTGTCGGCGCCGGCGTGTTCGGCGGCTATCACGCCAAGAAGTATGTCGAGCTGCCCGGCGTCGAGTTGGTGGGCGTGTTCGACATTGATCTGGAGCGCGCGAGGGTCCTGGCCGAGCCTCTGGGCGCGACCGCCTATGACGACATGGCCGCCTTCCTGGCTGCCGTCGACGTGGTCACCGTCGCCACCCCGGCCGTCCACCATGCCAAGGCGGCGCTGGCGGCGCTTAAGGCGGGCAAGCCGGTCTATTGCGAAAAGCCTCTGGCCGTGACGCCCGAAGACGGCGACGCCCTGGTCGCCGCCGCCATGAAGGCCGGCGTGCCCCTGGCCTGTGGCCATCAGGAGCGGGTGGTCTTCCAGGCCATGGGCCTGCTTGATATTCCCGAACAGCCGCTGCGCCTGGAAGCCGTGCGTCGCGGCACGCCGTCGGACCGTAATCTCGACGTCTCGGTGGTGCTGGACCTGATGATCCACGACATCGACCTGGCCCTGGCCCTGTGCGAAGCCCAGCCGATGACCGTGGACGGCGAGGGGGCCATCACCCGCTCGGAATCGCTCGATTGGGTGAAGGTCGAGGCCATGTTCGAGAACGGCTTCATCGCCGTGTTCGACTCCTCGCGCGTCGCCGAGGCCCGCGAGCGGACCATGAAGGTCGTCTACCCCTCCGGCGAGGTCGAGATCGACTTCCTGGCCCGCACCTTCCGCAACACCACCCCGTTTCCGCTGATCGAGGACTTCACCGAAACCTCGGCCGGCAAGGACCCCCTAGGCCAAAGCGTCGCCGGCTTCCTGGCCGCCGTGCGCGGCGAGAGCCCGCGTCCGGTGGTGACCGGGGAAGAGGCAGCGCGGGCGCTGGACTTGGCGTTGGCGGTGGAGTGGGCGGCAGGGGGCTGAGTTTCAGCGCGTTGCGCCGCCCGTGTCCGATTAGCCCGACTGTGGATGTCCGATTTCTAGAGCGGTCTAACGGGCCGCATTCCACCCTTTGTGGACGCCCGGCGGGTCCGCGCCTCAGGGCGGGTGTTCACCGAGAACGACACTCGCTCGTCGTGGCGATTTGAGCGTCCGAGATCCCTGCGCCTGCGGGTATCACCTCGCGTCGAGCATTTTCTCGGCCTTTTCGAGCACCAGATCCCGATCGGAGGATCGGCCGTCCAGGGTCACGGGGATGCTGGGCTCAACGCCCCTCGCCTCCAGCCGCCGCCCGCTTGCCCCGAGTAAATCGTTGATCGGAATTTCCAACCGCCCGCCGTCCGGCAGCGGGAAAAATTCGGCCTCGAGCACAGCGCCTTGCGTCTTCTCCCCGACGACAAGGCCGCGCTTGTAGTGCAGGACCGCATCGGAGAGCACTTCGGCGGCGCTCGCCGTGCCGGACCCGACCAGCAAGGCCAGCGGCCCGTTGTACGCCGCGCCCCGCGACCTGGCGTTCAGGGGCGTCTTGCCACTTGCCACGCGATAGCCGATGGCAAGATCGCGATCGAACAAGACACCGGCCAACAGCCTCAGCTCGTCTGTCGGTCCGCCGGCGTTCTGGCGAAGGTCGAGGATGACCGGTCCATCGCCGGCGGTGCGGAGATTGCCCACCACCCAGCTGACACTGTCATGGTCGAAGCGATCGAAACGGAGATATAGCCCGCCGCGATTGAGGCGGCGCGCCTCGCGCTCGGGCCCGCCCGGCTTGACCGTAAAGCGAAAGTCTACCTGCTGCGGCGCAAGTTGCGCGACCTCAAAGCGACCTTCGAAGTGGGCGAACACATCACGCGGCGGATCAAGACGCATTTGGAGCAGGAGCGCCCCCGGACCAATGCCGGCTTTCTGTACAGGGGAGCCGGGCTCCACGCTGGTGACATGCAGACCCTTGGCGTCGGGCGTGAAGGTAAACCCAATGCCTCGCCAGGGCGTCTCGCCGGCCGCATTCCATTGATTTGACTAAATATATGCATCTCAGTGAGTCTTCGGCCGCGATGGCGAGATTAAAGGGCCGGGACCTTTCAAGTCCATGTCCTAGATGGTGTTTGAGAATTTCCGAGACCTACGAGATCGGTCGAGTCCCGGATTCCATCAGTTGTTGAACAAAGTCAGAGGTTTATTCGGGACTTGGCGCTGACAAAGGCTGTTTGGTCCTTCGCTGGAAGTGACCTTCCGCTACGCAAGCGGACCTGATCGAAAACCGTGGAGAAGGGGGCCGCCTCCAAGCCTGAAGCATGGTCTAGCCTCGTTACCCTTGCGTCTCCTGCGCCAACCGGCGCCTTTCCCCCGCCCCACGGGACGCCATGTTCAGTCCCTCGATGAGGGCCGAGAAGGCCATGGCAACGTAGATGTAACCCTTGGGGACATGCACGCCGAAACCGTCGGCGATCAATGTGGCGCCGATCATCAGCAGGAACCCCAGCGCGAGCATCACAACGGTCGGGTTCTTGTGGATGAAGTTGGACAGCGGGTCGGCGGCCAAGAGCATGACGAGAACCGCGAACACCACCGCAATCACCATCACCGGCACATGATCGGTCATGCCAACGGCGGTCAAAATCGAGTCGACTGAGAACACTAGGTCGAGCAGGAGGATCTGGACGATCGCGGCCCCAAACCCCACCGCCACGACGCGGCCCTTATTGAGCGGGCCCGGCGCTGGCTTGGTATCGACGCTATTGTGAATTTCAGTCGTCGCCTTCCAGATCAGAAACAGGCCGCCCACGATCAGGATGAGGTCGCGCCAGGAGAAGATAAGCTCCCAAGCCGGTTCGCCGTGCTCATTGGCAGGGCCCTGCCAGGGGAGCGCGAAAACTGGGGCGGTCAGGCCGACAATGAAGGCCAGGGTGGAAAGCAAGGCCAACCGCATGATCAAGGCCAGCGCGATCCCGATCCGGCGCGCCTTTGCGCGTTGTTCCACGGGGAGCTTGTTGGACAGGATCGAGATGAAGACGAGATTGTCGATCCCCAAAATCACCTCCATGACGATGAGGGTGACAAGGGCAGCCCAGACCGTGGGGTCCGAGGCCAAGGCCATGAGAGCTACCATTTTTAGGCGTTCCAGTTCGTCAGTCTGCTGTCGGTTTGCGAAAGTTCGCGGGTCGTGATCGGTCGATCGAAAGGGTCGGTTTGCCCCGCCGGGCGTCCTGCTCTTAGAAAGTCATTGTCTCCAGAGCCACGCCGCCGCTGTGGCGCACAAAGCGATCCCCGCCGTCAGGTTGAAGGGAAACGTCACGGCCAGGGACGAGGTTATATAGATCCCGGTATCGGCCTGCGGGGCGGCCAGGCGCATCGCCGCTGGGACGGCGATGTAGGAGGCGGATGCGGCCAGGATCGCCAGCAGCGCCCCATCCCCGACCGACAAACCGGCCACCCGTGCGATGGCAAGGGTCAGGAGCGCCAACGCCACGGGAAACACCAAGGCAAATCCGAGCAAGGTAGGCGTTAGTTTGCCGCCCCCAGCCATCAACCGGCGTGCCGCGACCAGTCCGATGTCAAGCAGGAAGAAGCACAGGGCGCCTTGAAACAGAGGCCCGACAAACAGATCGAGCTTGGCCATGCCGACCGGGCCTGACGCCAGGCCGATGATAAAACTGCCCAGCAGCATGACCGTCGCGGCGCCGAAGAACACCTCACTCAAAATGGCTCGCCCGCGCCCAGGGCTCTTGTCGGCAGCGCCATTCAGCAGCAGCAGCGCCGTGAGGATAGCGGGCGTTTCCATCAGCGCGAGCACCGCGGCCATGTAGCCGCCGGGCGCCATGCCAAGAACGGTCAGGTAATCACGGCCCGCCGCGAAGGTGACGACCGAGACCGAACCATAGGTCGCTGCCTGCGCGCAGAGGGTCGCGCGGTCGAGGCGCGTTACACGTTTTAGGATCGCGTAGACCAAAAGCGGCATCGCAGCGCTTAAGGCGACGCCTATTATGGCGGCTACGATGAAGTCGACGTGAAGGCCTGCCGTCCTGGCCTCTGCGCCGCCTTTGAAGCCGATGCACAGCATCAGGTAGAGCGAAGTGGCCTTGGCGACGGGCTCCGGCACGACCAAGTCGGATCGCGCGAACGCCGCCACAGCGCCGAGAAAGAAGAACAGAATTGCCGGCGAAGTCAGGAGCGCGAGGCCGGGCGCGAAATCGAGCATAGGTCACCAGGAGGACTGAAGGCGGCGCTGTGTGGCCTCGACCTGAGCCTCAATCCAGTTTATTCGGGTGATGATTGTCATAAAGAATGATTATGAATGCCTCGCATAGCGAACCTCGACATCACGCTCCTGCGCGCCTTCATCACCGTTGTGGAGACGGGCAGCTTCACCAAAGCTGCGGCCTTATTGGGACGAACCCAACCGGCGGTCAGCCTGCAGATCCGCCGCCTGGAAGGCCTGCTTCGCGCGCCCCTGATCGATCGCGCCGGGAACGGCGCCGGCCTAACCGTTGAAGGCGCCGGACTTTTGCCGCAGGCTCGGCGGCTGCTTCGACTGAACGACGAGATCGTGGCCAGCCTTGGCGAGGGCGACCTCGAAGGCGAGGTGCGGTTCGGCGCACCCGAGGACATCGCCACCCTGCACTTGCCCTCTATTTTGGGCGCCTTCGCGCGCAGCCATCCGCGCATCACGCTGGCGGTGACGGCGGATTACACCGCCAACCTGCTCGACCAGCTCTCGCGCGGACAACTCGACCTGGCGCTGATCAAGCGGGAACCGGTGGGCCCGGAGCTTGGCGTTCGCGTCTGGCGTGAGCCCCTCGTCTGGGTAGCCCTGGACGTCGCCGTCCTTGAGGCCTCCCCACTCCCGCTGATCATCGCGCCCGCGCCCGACATCTACCGCAAGCGCGCGCTCGCGGCCCTGCAGGAGGCGGATATCCCGTTTCGCGCTGCATTCACCTCGCCCAGCCTTGCGGGCCAGATGGCGGCCTTGCGCGCGGGCCTCGGTGTCGGCATCTTGCCCGGAGCCATGGCGCCGCGCGACCTTGTGGTGATCGGCGATCCGCTGCCGGTCCTCGCGGACAGCGAAATTGCCCTGGTGACGGCCCGGGGCGCAGCCGAGGGTCCGGCGGGTCTGCTAGCCCACGAAGTGCTCCGCGCTCTGGAGCGCGGGCCGGCGGTAAGCTGAGGGGCTTTCATAAGCACGGGTTATCGGCCGTCTCGTCCCTTGTCATTGGCAATGCCATGTCGCGGTCGCCATCTTGACCATGCGGACCGGGCCCCTCTGGCGATCATCGTGATCGTGATGTCGGACCGCATCGGGTGCGCTCGATGACGGGGTCCGGTTTTCCCTCCTCCGAAAACCGGCGCCTGGCGTCGACCGCGCTCTCTTCGAGAAGGAATGGCTGTATGTCCATCATACTCGTTCGCCTCCTCGGGCGCTTCCAGGCGGCGCTGAAGTCCCTGACCGTCCGGTGGGCGCGCCGCGTCCGGACGCGAAGGTTTCTCGCTCACAGGCGATCGCGGCTCGAAGCGCTGCCTGCGCCCGGCGCCGTGATTGCGCCCCTTGGGCTCACCCTTGCGCCGGTGAAGTCCAGCCGCCGATAGCCGATTCCAGCAGCCAGAGAGGACGACAGTGCTTGCTACCTTCCTTGTCATCGTTACGGCGCTGTTCGGTAGTGCCTTCCTGTATCTCGGCTATCGCGAGAACGAGAACCAAAGTGCCAATCAGAAAGATCGCAAGGCAGCAGCGAAACGGGAACGGCGGGCCTTGTACAAGTACAAGGAAAAGAACGGACTTGCAGATGAGGACGACGTTCGGATTGGAAATCACCGCGCTTGGCTGGCTCTAAACGCCGAGGCCAACGTCTTGCGGGTTATGAGCTACCGCCCGGCGAAGAAGTGACCTTGGTGAGCGACAAAGAGATTTCCTTGGACTCGATTATGGAACTAGCTCTTCGCAGAGACAGCAAGGAAATCCACTTCACTCGGACCGTCACAACCCCAATTGCAGTTGAAAAGAAAAAAACGCGATTGGCCGCGGCGTCGTGGGCTTAGCGGTCGCGGGACCTGTTGGACTAGAGCATTTTCCGATAAGTGTGAAACGGTTATCGGATCGAAAAATGCTCTAAACTTATGATTTAGAGCCCTTTTCGCCCGACCCTGATGAAGCCATCAGGTCGGAAAGGGCTCTAGCGCTGGGTGCAGCATCCGAAATAGCGCCCCCTAGCAAAATTGTAGAGCACACCACCAAAGTGAAGGACACCAAGATGGTCGATGGACCTCCGACCCTCGTGTTTGGACTTTGCGATCCAGACGCACCGCCTATGAAGCTGGAATTCCAGAACGGGAAGCTAGCTAAGAAGTGGTTGTACCGGATCAAGGCGATGATGGACTAAGCATAAGGCGCGGCTCGTCCTCTTTCAGTTAAGGGAAGGTCCGCCACCCACCCTTCTCTGTCCCTCGCCCGACAGCTTATTCCGAGCGCCAATACAGAAAGAATGAACCTTTCACCGTAATAGCGCGCATGGCCGCGCCCCCGATTACTCGCTGTGTGCAGCAATTTTGCCGAGGCAGCGCTGCCATTTTAGGACGACCGTTATGCCTTTCAACGATATCTTGCTACAGATCGACAGCTATCCGGAGGCCACTTCTGTTGAAGCGATAGATCAAGCCGCCAGATTTACGGCTGCCGTAGGCGGTCTGCTGACTGGGCTCGCTGTCGAGATCGACATCCGCGCGCCCAAAAACGCGCTGGCCGACTACCTTATCGGGTTGGGCCGTTTGGCTGAGGACGAGGAACAAAAGAGCCGTCAGTCTTGCAAAGCTGCGCTTGAGATATTCTCTGCCAAAGCCCGCGAAATGGGCGTCTTTGGCGCCGCTCTGCACGGCAAGGCGAACATGGATTGCGTCGGCGAGTTTGTCGCCAAGGCTGCCCGGACGCGCGACCTGTGTCTCGTGCCGGTTGCTGACGGGGCTGATGGACAGCGTTCAGTAGCCGAGGCTGTCGTGTTCGGCTCTGGACGTCCTGTGCTGCTGTTCCGTCCGGGGGCCGCAAACCTCCTCGACGAGGGGCTCAGCGCTGTGGTGCTGGCTTGGGATGGCAGTCGATCGGCGGCGCGCGCGATGGCGAACGCACTACCGGTCATGCTGAAAGCCAGGGAAGTGCGAGTGCTGACCGTCGTCGGCGAGAAGTCTGACGCCCGATCCGGCCTTGGTGGTGACGCCGTCCGACACCTGCAGGCTCATGGCGTGAACGCTGTGCCGCACGAGGTGGAAGCCGGCGGCCGACGCATAGGCCAGGTGCTGGAGGATTATGCCTCAGACTGTCGCTCGGACCTGCTGGTGATGGGGGCCTACGGTCGGTCTCGCGTGAGAGAGTTCATACTCGGCGGTGCGACGGAGCACATGCTGCGAGATCCGAAGGTTCCGTTGTTCCTTGCTCACTAGGACAGGGTCCGGCATCGTCCCGCCTGTTGCGGCAGGGGTAATGACCGGGCGCATCCCTAGGACGGAGACGAGCTGATCATCTCGGCATCCTCACGTCGCGCCAGCCTGCATGGCAGGGCACATCCCGCGTGCATCGAGATCCGTGTCCATAATATCGGGCAAATCTTTCACACGCTCGACCCCCTCCCATTTCGCGAGCGCGACCTCGATGCAGGGGTAGAGCAGTTCATTGTCCGCTGGGCGGGCGAGATGGCCAGGCGACATCCGGTCTCGATTGTTATCCACCTGCCACCTTCTGAGACGCTGCGCCCGGACGCACTGTTGATCGAGGACGCAATCCGGAGCTTTTTTGCGTATCGCGCCGAGGTGTTCGGATGGGAGCTTCGAGAGCTTTTCCGAACTGGCAGAGCGACCTTGGCCATCGGGCTGGTCGTTCTTGCTGCGTGCATTTTGATCGGACAACTGGCCGAGGGTCTTCTGGGCGCCGGCTACTTGGGCCGCTTTTTCGATGAAGGTCTCATCATCCTGGGATGGGTCGCAAACTGGCGGGCTCTAGAAACATTCCTCTACGACTGGTGGCCGATCGTCCGACGACGACGTCTCTATCGCCGCTTGGCGTTGAGCAACGTATCGGTCGTCGCCACGCCTCTGGCGGACTAGAAGACTAGGATGATCACGTCGAAACGTCCGCTTTCCACCCTTCTGAGAAGTTGGCGACGTCCACTTGTCGGCGCCAGTGCCCTGGCGTTGCCTAACCAGCTGTGCGGCGCTGGTCGCCCAAGTTGCTTGCGTCTTCTAGGCTCACTGATTGGCTCTCCATCAGAACTACTAAACAGCGCAGCCGGGGCTGGGTCCTCGTCGTCAGCCGAGACGGCACGACACAAGCGCTCAAAACACGTTCGGGGGTTGGCTCATCTGTCCTCAAAGGAAAGAAGAGCCCCCGGACGCTCCGCGACCCTTCCCACCAGCTCGGCGGTTTTCCGCGTGAGGTCGCGAGGCCATGCCCGGAGCCAAGAGGGTTCGATCATGCGCCATGCGGGTGTCCATCGCGAACCACTCGCAATGAAATCGACCTTCGAGCGCCTCTCGAGGGCAAAAACTCGGCGTCAAACCCTTCCGTCGGCCCGCCGCGTGGGCTAATCCCACCACTCTTCATTCTAAAGGGCGTGCGCCATGACCAGGAAACCCGACGGAAGCTGGGATAAGTCCAAACTGCCGAGCCGGCACGTGACTGAGGGTCCGGCCCGTGCGCCGCACCGCTCCTACTATTACGCCATGGGTCTTGGCACCCGCGAGATCGCCCAGCCGTTCGTCGGCGTCGCCTCGTGCTGGAACGAGGCCGCGCCGTGCAACACCGCCCTGATGCGTCAGGCCCATGCGGTGTCCAAGGGCGTCAAGGCGGCCGGCGGCACGCCGCGCGAGTTCTGCACCATCACCGTCACCGACGGCATCGCCATGGGTCACGAGGGCATGCGCTCTTCCCTGGTCAGCCGCGACGTGATTGCCGACTCGGTGGAACTGACCATGCGCGGCCACGGCTATGACGCCCTGGTCGGCGTCGCCGGCTGCGACAAGAGCCTGCCGGGCATGATGATGGCCATGCTGCGCCTCAACGTGCCCAGCGTGTTCCTGTACGGCGGCTCGATCCTGCCCGGCCGCTGGCAAGGCAAGGACGTCACCGTGGTCGACGTCTTCGAGGGCGTCGGCATGCACTCGGCCGGCAAGATGACGCTGGAAGACCTGTGCGACCTGGAAACCCACGCCTGTCCGTCGGACGGCGCGTGCGGCGGCCAGTTCACCGCCAACACCATGGCCTGCGTCTCCGAAGCCATCGGCCTGGCCCTGCCGCTGTCGGCCTCGCTGCCCGCGCCCTATCTGAGCCGCGACGAATACGCCGTGGCCTCGGGCGAGGCGGTGATGCGGCTGATCGAGACCAATCTGCGGCCGCGCGACCTCTGCACCCGCAAGGCGTTCGAGAACGCCGCCGTCGTGGTGGCGGCCACCGGGGGCTCGACCAATGCCGGCCTGCACCTGCCGGCCATGGCCCATGAGTGCGGCATCTCGTTCACGCTTCGCGACGTGGCCGAGATCTTCCTCCGCACGCCCTACCTGGCTGACCTGAAGCCGGGCGGCCAGTTCGTGGCCAAGGACATGGGCGAGGCCGGCGGCATGCCTGTGCTGCTCAAGACCCTGCTGGAAGGCGGTTTCATCCACGGCGACTGCATGACGGTGACCGGCAAGACCATGGCTGAGAACCTGAAAGACGTGAAATGGCGTGACGACCAGGTGGTGATCCGCCCGGTCTCCAATCCTCTGTCGCCGACCGGCGGCGTGGTGGGGCTGTGGGGCTCGCTGGCTCCCGATGGCGCCATCGTTAAGGTGGCCGGCATGACCTCGCACCGCAGCCATCGCGGTCCGGCACGCTGCTTCGAGGGCGAGGACGCCTGTTTCGACGCCGTCGCGGCCGGCGATTATCAGGACGGCGACGTCCTGGTCATCCGCTACGAAGGCCCCAAGGGCGGTCCGGGCATGCGCGAGATGCTGTCGACCACGGCGGCCCTGGCCGGTCAGGGACGTGGCGACAAGGTGGCCCTGGTCACCGACGGCCGTTTCTCGGGCGGCACGCGCGGCCTGTGCATCGGCCATATCGGTCCGGAAGCCCAGGCCGGCGGCCCCATCGCTCTCGTCGAGGATGGCGACATCATCAATATCGACGCCGACGCCGGCACCATCGATCTGGAAGTCGCGCCCGAGGAACTGGCCCGCCGCAAGGCCGCCTGGGCTCCGCGCAAGACCAACTACAACTCCGGCGCCATCTGGAAATTCGCCCAGCTGGTGGGTCCGGCTCACCTGGGAGCGACCACCCATCCGGGCGCGGATGGCGAGACGCACATCTACGCGGATCTGTAAAGCTTGATGGCTGGAGGGCCGCGGCCTTCCAGTCAGTCCCGCCTGCGCTTCTCGATGAGGAACGCCTGCTCGTTGGCCCTCTCGAACTCGCTCGCGGGCACGATGCGGCGATCCAGGTCCAGCGGGCCCGGTTCGAGCACGGAGGGCTGGGGTTCCGGCGCGGCGGCGCGTGGCCGGGTCATCTTGAAGTCGGCGACGCCGGAGATTTGGACAAGAACGGCGGCGGCTTCCTCTTGGCTGACGGCGCCGTCGCGATTGGCGTCGGCCAGCGAAAGCGTCAGGCGCGGGGGCTGGGCGGCGGCGGGCGTGGCCAGGATCAGGGCCAGCGACGCGATGGCGATCTGTTTCATGAGGCAATCTCCCGATGAGGGCCGTCAGCTTACGCCCTCACATTGAGCATGCAAGGCGCCGCTAGTCGTCCAGATCAAAGGGCAGCTCGTCCTGTCTGGCCCCGGGCTCGCGCTTGGTCTTGGACACGGGCTTGTAGCTCGGCGTCAGCGGCGGCGAGGGATCGATCTCCCACGGCGGCTCGTCCAGATCGAAACTGGGCTCGTCATCCTCGTCTTCGAAGACCTCCTCGACCGCGAGGACCGGGGCAGGCGTCGGCGCTGGCCGGGGAGGCTCATGCCTCGGCGGAGGCGCGGGGGCCGGCGGCGGTTCCGGCGGGGGCGGCGCCGCCTTTACGACGGGGGCCGGACGCGGCGCCAGCGGCCGGCGTACGATGGCCTCGCAGCGGGCCAGCCAGCGGTTGGCCTCCTGCATGGCGTCGGCCGGCGAGCGGCTTTCGCGGCGCTGCTCGTCGCCGGGGACCCACAGGTCGAGATCGAAGTCGGGATGGCGTGGATCGTCGAATACCAGGCGCAGGGTGACGGTGTGCACCGATTGCGGCGCGACCTGATCGACCGCTCGCCGGTTCTCGCCCCGGAACACCCGGCCGACCACTTGGCCATCGACCAGCAGCTCGGCGCCCATCAGCTCATCGATGCGATAGATCAGGCACCAGGCCCCGCTGTCCCAGGCGACGGCGGCCAAGCCTGTGGCGAAGGAAAAGCCCGCGCCCCGACCTCGGCCACGAGCCAGGATCAGCACTTCGGGATCGCCCCTCAGGACATGGCGCAGGGCGCGGCGGATGCGTCGGTCCTCGTCCATGAACCAGATGGCCGCGCTGCCCAGGAACGTCACCGCCGAGCCAGCGATAGCGACAAACAGCAGAAGGCGGGCGAGGTCGCTCATGGCTTACGAGGCTAGACGCTGTCCGGGATTCGCGACAGGGGGCGCGGGCTAGGGCCAGGCGATCTGGGCGCAGGACCCGTCGCTGTCGTCGGCGAGGCTCAATTGCAGGCGCGGTCGTTTGCGGTCGTTGGAGGTGGAGATCAGTGCGACGGTCGTCTTGCCGCCGAGCGTCGCGCAGTGGGTTTCCTGGCGGAACGATCCGCCGCCGTCGCGTGAGCCGGGACCGCTGTCAAAGAGCTTTCCGACCCGGCCCTCGGCGGCGAGGACTCCCAGAACCATGACGCGAAGCTGATCGGGATTGCCCAGCCCCACGCGCATATAACAGCCCGGACCGTTCTTCTCGGACAGCTCGACCCGCCCAGCGCCCGTCATCCGATATGCGCCGGTTTTCTTGTCCAGTCGGATGAAGTGATTGGGGACCTGAGTGAGGCCCACGCCCTTTTGCCGGGCCAGCAGACATCCGTGAACGAGTGCGTAGCGAGCTGACTCCGTCGGTGAGGCCAGAGCGGAATAGGGTGGTGAAGGGCTGGGCGCTGGATGATTGGGGGGGCCCTCTGCGGCGGCGATCAGAAGCAAGGCCAGCAGCATGTGAGCACCTTGAGGGGTGAGGGCTTGCTCACACAATCATGAGGCGCAGCGTCCGTCTACAGGTTCAGCTCGGCGACCACCGGAACGTGATCCGATGGCTTTTCCTTGTCGCGTTCGTCGCGGTGGATGACCACATCGACCAGCCGGTCGCTGGCCTGGGGCGACAGCAGCAGATGGTCGATGCGGATGCCCAGGTTTCGCGGCCAGGCGCCGGCCTGATAGTCCCAGAAGGTATAGCCGCCCGGCGCGCCGTCGACCTGCATATAGGCGTCGGTGAGGCCCAGGTTCTTCAGGGCCCGGAACGCGCCCCGACTCTCGGGCTGGAACAGGGCGTCGCCCAGCCAGGCCTCGGGATTGTGGACGTCCTCGTCCTCGGGGATGACGTTATAATCGCCCAGTATGACCAGGGGCTCCTCAAGGGCCAGCAGGGTCTTGGCGTGGGCGTGCAGGCGACGCATCCAGGCCAGCTTGTAGTCGAACTTCTCGGTGCCGAGCGGATTGCCGTTGGGCAGATAGATGCCGCAGACCCGGACTGGCGTCGGCGCGGCGATCACGGCCTCGATATAGCGCGCCTGCTCATCGACCCCGTCCTCGTGCAGGAAGGGCAGGCCGCGCCGAACGTCCTCCAACGGGTGCTTGGAGAGCAGGGCGACGCCGTTATAGGTCTTCTGGCCGTGCACGGCGACATTGTAGCCAAGCCGTTCGAAGGCCTCGGTCGGGAACTTCTCGTCGATGCACTTGATTTCCTGCAGAACGGCGACGTCCGGAGCCTGCGCCTCGAACCAGGCCAGCACCCCTTCCAGGCGAGCATTGACGGAATTCACGTTCCAGGTGGCGATACGCATTGACGGCTCCAGGCGGCGCGCGGAAGGCTAGGGCGCATGACGACCACGCTCAAGCCAGGCTTCAAGATTTCAGACAAGGGACAGCAGGTGCTGCTGGTCCTGATCACGCTCGTCTGGTCGGCGGCGGCGGTGATCGGGGCCATCCTGGCGGTGTTCTCTCCGCTTGTCTTCGACGGTCCGGGCAATCTGGCCAACCCCGTAGCCTGGCTGGGCTTCGTGCTGGGCGCGCTGTTCTGGGCGGTCTGCATGCTGGCCCCGCTGGTTGGCTGGATGCAATGGCGCAAGGGCAAGCGCACCGAAGCCTGGGCCGCCATGGCCGCGCCGGCCGCCTGGGCGGCTCTGACCCTGACCGTCCTGCAATTTGTTCCCTCGTAGGGCCAGTGGCCCTGCGACGACTATAGCGGCGCGCCTTCTCGTCGACGAACCGGCGTCCACTTCGTCGGAAAGCGCGCGCTAGATCGAGAAGCTGACGCCGCAGCCGCAGCTGGACTTGGCGTTGGGGTTGCGAACCTTGAACTCCGCCCCGGCCAGCTCATCGACGAAATCGATCTCCGAGCCCTTCAGCAGGACCAGGGACATCTCGTCGACCAGGGCCGCAGCCCCGTCACGTTCGATCCGCAGGTCATCGGCCTCTGCGGTCTCGACCAGGTCGAAGCGGTACTGGAAACCCGAGCATCCGCCGCCATCTACCGCGACGCGCAGCATGACGGGCCGCCCTTCGGTCTGCCCGATGGCGTGAATGCGGCGCGCGGCGTTGGTGGAAAGGGTTACGGTTATGTCGGTCATGGCTGTGGAAAACTCATCCTTGACCTATATGAGGATATCGACGCTCCAACGGAAGGGGCGAAAGTCCAGATGCGGTCCAAGAGCTGTTCATGACGTCTTCTCCTTACCTTGTCGCGCGCGCTCCCTATGCCGAGGATCCGGCCAAGTCGCGCGGACGCCGGTTCAAGGAAGATGAGAGCCGCACCCGCACGCCCTTCGCCCGCGACCGCGACCGGATCATCCACACCTCGGCCTTTCGCCGTTTGAAGGAAAAGACCCAGGTCTTCGTGGCGCATGAGGGCGACAATTTTCGCACGCGCCTGACCCATTCGCTGGAAGTGGCCCAGGTGGCCCGCTCGCTGGCGACGGCTCTGGGGCTCGACTCCGACCTCGCCGAGACCATCGCCCTGGGTCACGACATCGGCCATCCGCCGTTTGGCCATGCGGGCGAGGACGAGCTGCAAGACAAGATGAAGCCCTATGGCGGCTTCGACCACAACGTCCAGACCTTCCGCGTCGTAACCGAGCTGGAGCACCGCTATCCCGACTTCCTGGGCCTGAACCTGACCTGGGAAACGCTGGAAGGCATCATCAAGCACAACGGCCCTGTGACCGAGAAGCTGGGCAAGCCTTCGTGGAAGGCCATCTCCAAGTACGACAACGACTATAATCTGGGCCTGGGCACCTGGGCCTCGGCGGAAGCCCAGGTCGCGGCCCTGGCCGACGATATCGCCTACAACAACCACGACGTCGACGACGGCGTCGAGGCCGGCCTGTTCAATCTGGACGAACTGCTCGACGTGCCGCTGATCGGACCGATCCTGTTCGCGGTGAAAAGCGAGCGTCCTGATCTCGACACCCGCTTGACCCGCCTGGAAGCCGTGCGCCGGATGATCGGGGCCATGGTCGATGACGTCATGGGCGAAACCCTGCAGCGCGCCGCCGCCACCGGTGTCCAGACCCCGGACGCGGTGAGGGCGCTGGATCACGCCCTGGTCGCCTTCTCGCCGGACATGGCCGAAGATCTGGCCCGTCTGCGGCAGTTCCTGCACGCCCGCATGTATCGCCACTGGCGCGTCAACCGCACGCGCAGTCAGGCGCGTCGCATTCTGGCCGAGATGTTCAGCTTGTTTCTGGCCGAGCCGGATGTTCTGCCAAGCGTCTGGTTCGAGAAGTCGCAGAACCGCGACGAGGCCGGGCGTGCGCGGGTGGTCTGCGACTACATCGCGGGCATGACCGACCGGTTCGCGATCGAGGAACACAGGAAGCTGTTCCAGCTCGACGTCTGGAACTAGGGTCCGTCGACGAATGCTCTCGGTTTTTGGGGAGCGAAGGACGTTTCCTTGCAACCGTGACGGCGCAGGCGGTTATGGCTGAGCTGTCCCTTCGGTAAACTATGTTCGCGCACGTGTGATTCGGCGGGCCGAGCCGCGTGCGTCGTCTTCTGGAGCCTAATTGCGATGTCCGATCCCCACCGCGGCGCCTATACGCCGCCGACCGATGCGCCGCTGTCTTTCGATGCGCGTCAGCCGGTGCGCGGTTCCCGCCCTCTGCCCATGACCCTGATCATCAGCGCGGTTGTGCTGATGACGCTCGTCGTGGCGGTGGTGATGATCTATCGCGGCGGCGTGCGCGGCCCCAACGAGCCGCCGCGCACGGTGGGCTCGCAGGTCGCCGAGATGAAGACCCCGCCGCCCGCCGGCAGCCAGCCGACCGATCCGGCTTCGGGTCTGCAGATCTATAAGAACGAAGAAAACCAGCCGTCGCCGACCTATGCCGCCCAGCCGGAGACGCCGTTGCCGCGTCCGACCGCGCCGGTCGACGCCAAGCCGCTCCGACCCGCCGCCCTGCCGGCCGCAGCCAAGCCCGCCGCCGCCAAGCCGGCTCCAGTTCCGACGATCGAGACCCTCGCCACCGCCGCCATCGCGCCCAAGCCCCCCGCGCCCAAGCCCCCCGCGCCCAAGCCGGTGGTGGTCGCTGCGGCGACGACGCCCAAGCCGGCTGCTTCGGCCAGCGGCTCGGCCATGGTCCAGATCGGCGCCCTGTCTTCGCCCGCCCTGGCCGACAAGGCCTGGAGCGACGCCGCGCGTTTGGCCCCTGGCCTGGCTGCGGGCAAGGGCAAGAAGGTTGAGGCGATCGACAAGAACGGCACGACGCTCTACCGCACCTCGGTGACCGGCTTTTCCAGCCGCGAAGCCGCCAAGGCCTTCTGTGATGCGATCTCGGCTGCGGGCAAGTCCTGCTTTGTAAAGTAGGAGCGGGCGCTTGAGCATTTCCGCCGCGATCCTCGGCTGCGCCGGGACCACCCTTTCGGCCGAAGAAGTGGCCTTCTTCAGGGACGTGAAACCCTGGGGCTTCATCCTGTTCAAGCGCAACATCGACACGCCCGAACAGACTTTGGCCCTGACCCAGGCTTTGCGCGACACGGTCGGCCGACCCGACGCCCCGATCCTGATCGATCAGGAAGGCGGGCGCGTCGCCCGCCTGCAGCCGCCGCACTGGAAGACCTATCCGCCCGGCCGCGCCTATGGCGAGCTGGTCGCCAATGACCCGCTGGTGGCCCGCGAGATCACCCGTCTCGGCGCGCGCCTGATTGCCCACGACCTGCGGGCCATCGGTGTCAATGTCGACTGTGTGCCTGTGCTGGACGTGCCCGATCCGCTGGGCCACGAGATCATTGGCGACCGCGCCTATGGCGACACGCCCGAGCAGGTGGCCACGCTTGGCCGCGCGGCGGCCGAAGGCCTGCTGGCCGGCGGCGTGCTGCCGATCATCAAGCACATCCCCGGCCACGGCCGCGCCCTGAGCGACAGCCACCTGGAACTGCCGGTCGTGAAGGCCAAGCTGGCCGAACTTGACGCCCGCGACTTCGCGCCGTTCCGCGTGCTGTCCGACATGCCGATGGCGATGACGGCGCACGTCGTCTACACGGCCATCGACCGCAAGCGCCCGGCCACCACCTCCAAGAAAGCCATCAAGAAGATCATCCGCGAATCCTTGGGCTTCGACGGACTTTTGATGAGCGATGACCTGTCGATGAAGGCCCTGTCGGGCGACTTCAAGCAGCGCGCCAAGGACAGCCTGTCGGCTGGCTGTGATGTCGTCCTGCACTGCAATGGCGACATGGACGAGATGAAGGCCGTGATGTCCGGCGTCGGCGGTCTGTCGAAGGAAGCGCGCCGTCGCTCGCAGGCGGTGATGAGCCGGCTCGTGAAGGTGGTCGAACCCCTGGATGTCCCCGGGGCCCGCGCCCGGTTCGACGCCGCCTTTAATGGCCGCTTTGCGTGACAACGGGCTTTCAGCCCACGCTAGACTTCGAGGCCGCCAACGAGGCGGCGGAAGACGGCGCGGCGCTGGTCATCGATATCGACGGCTACGAAGGGCCGCTGCACGTGCTGCTGGCCCTGGCGCGCAGCCAGAAGGTCGACCTGCTGCAGCTGTCGATCACCAAGCTTGCCGAGCAGTATCTGGCCTTCGTCCAGCAGGCCCGGCGGGTGCGGTTCTCGCTGGCGGCCGACTATCTGGTCATGGCCGCTTGGCTGGCCTATCTGAAATCGCGCCTGCTGCTGCCCAAGCCTGAACGCGCCAAGGCCGAGGAGCCGCCGGCCGAGGAAATGGCGGCGCAACTGGCCTTTCGCCTGGCCAAGCTGGACGTCATGCGCAAGGCTGTGGAGGCTCTGAAGGACCGGCCGGTGCTGAAGCGCGAGGTCTTCATGCGCGGTGACCCTGGGGCGGTGAAGATCGTCTCGTCGACGCGGCTCGAAGGCGACCTCTATGGCCTGATGAACGCCTATATCACCCAGCGCAAGCGCGAGCACAGTCGCCACTACGCCCCGCGCCCGCCGACCGCCTATCCGCTGGAAGACGCCCGCGACCGGCTACGGTCCCTGCTGCCAAAGATGGAAGACTGGACCACCCTGTCGACCGTGGCGCCCATCGAACGCTATCTGGAAGTGGATGACGGCCCGTCACCGGCCTCCTACATGGCCTCCACCTTGGCCGCGAGCCTGGAGCTGGTGAAGGAAGGTGTGCTGGAAGCGCGGCAGATGGAGGCGTTCTCGGACGTCTATCTGCGCAACCGGGCCGAGCCCGAACCTGACTACGAGCTGGAACCGCTGGCGTGACGATCGATCTCCTGTTCACCGAGCGCTGCATCGAGGCTCTGCTGTTCGCCGCCGCCGAGCCGCTGAGCGATATCGACCTGGCCAAGCGCCTGCCTGAGGGCTGCGATATCCAGGCCGGAATCGCCGCCTTGCGAGCCCGTTACGAGGGCAGGGGGATCGAGCTAGTCTGCGTCGCCAATCGCTGGCGGTTTCAAACGGCGACCGATCTGGCCTTCCTGATGACGCAGGAGCGCGAGGAACCGCGCCGTCTGTCCAAGGCTGCCCAGGAAACCCTGGCGATCATCGCCTATCACCAGCCGGTCACCCGGGCCGAGATCGAGGCGGTGCGCGGCGTTCAGGCCAGCCGGGGTACTATCGACGTCCTGCTGGAGCTGGGTCTGGTGCGGATGCGCGGCCGGCGCCGCTCGCCGGGCCGGCCGGTGACTTTCGGCACCACCGACGCCTTCCTGGAACACTATGGCCTGGCGACTTTGTCCGACTTGCCTGGCGTCACCGAAATGAAAGCCGCCGGTCTGCTGGAGATGAACCTGCCGCCGGGATTCTCGGTCCCCGACCCGCTGGGCCTGCGTCCTGGCGAGGACGAGGATCCGCTGGAAGACGGCGACGAGGCGCCGGAATTTGCCCAGGACTTCCTGGGGGACTTACATCAATAGAGGGAAAGCCCGATGGGCAGCATGTCAATTGCCCACTGGGCCATAGTGTTGGCTTGGCTGGCAGTTATCGGGATACCTGTCGGTATGATTCTGAAGCGGATAGGGTTTTCCGGATGGTGGTCGGTTCTGGCCTTTGTCCCAATTGCCAACCTTGTGGGGCTTTGGGTGCTGGCCTTTGGGCGTTGGCCAATTAGGCCGCTTGGGACGAACCCGTCCGAAGCACCGCTTTGATGGTGTTCTGACGCCATTCAAACGCCTATATCGAAGTGATATTGTAACTGAGCGCTGCACCCGCTATTCGGCCGTGCGGCAAGGAGTTTGATGATGGGCGCTTTTGGACCAATTCACTGGGTCATCGTTGCGATCGTGATCCTCGTGTTGTTCGGCGGTCGCGGCAAGCTGTCGGGAATCATGGGCGACGCAGCCAAGGGCATTCGCGCGTTCAAGGACGGCCTGAAGGACGACACGAGCAGCGAAGTCGCCGACAACAAGGCTACGGGCGCCCTTCCGCGCACCAAGGCTGAAGAAGAAGACCTGCGTAAGTCTTAAAGTTTCTCCGGGCGCGCGGGCGGGGCCCGTCGCGCGCGTCCCATCCACTTCGCGACAGCGGGCCAGCGGCTTGCGTCGCTCTAAGGCGCGTCCATGCTTCCTGATATCGGCGGCTTAGAACTTCTGGTCATTGCTGCGGTCGCTCTGATCGTGGTGGGGCCCAAGGATCTGCCCATGCTGCTGCGCAAGCTGGGCCAGTTTGTGGGCAAGATGCGGGGCATGGCCTCGGAATTCCGCGCCAGCTTCGACGAGATGGCCAGGCAGTCCGAGCTGGACGACCTGCGCCGCGAGGTCGAGGCCATGCGCTCGGGGCAGTACACTGCGCCGCTGCGCGAGGCCGCCGATCAGGCCAAGGACGTTGGCGTCGACCAAGTGTTCGCCGACATCGACGCCAGTCTCAACAGCGGAACCATGCAGGTTCACCCCTATGCCGGCTATCAGCCGCCCCAGCCCTCTGGCGAGCCGTCGATCCTGCCGCCCGGTACGACGGTCGAGCGTGTCGGCGCCAAGCCTCGCAAGCCGCGCGCCGTCAAGGCTGCGGCCTCCAAGGCTCCGGCTATTGTGGAACCCGCCACCGCCAAGGCTCCTGCCCGCAAGCGCGCGCCGAAGACCGAGATCACCATTGAGGCCCCCAAGGCCGCCCGCGCCCCGCGCAAGCGCACAGTGAAGGCTGGCGCCTCGACCTCTTCGGATATTGCCTCGTGACGGACGCTATCGGACACGAACCCGAGGACGAGATCGAATCCTCGCGCGCGCCGCTGCTGGACCATCTGGTCGAGCTGCGCATGCGGTTGATCATCTGCGTGCTGGCGCTGTTCGTCGGCTTTGGCGTCTGTTTCGCCTTCGCCGACCAGATCTTCCTCTTCCTCGTCAAGCCGTTCACGGTGGCCCAGCAGCTGCTGAGCGCCCAGCATTCGGGCGGCAAGCATGGTCCGTTCGACCTGCTGCTGGCCCTTGTTGGCCTCAAGGAGATCCCGCTGGGTCAGACCAAGGCGCTCGATCTGGTCTATACGGCGGCGCTGGAGTTCTTCTTCACCAAGATCAAGCTGGCCGGTTTCGGCGCCGTGGTTCTGACCTTCCCGGTCCTGGCCTGGCAGCTGTATCGCTTCGTGGCGCCGGGCCTGTACAAGAACGAGCGCGGAGCATTCCTGCCGTTCCTGCTCGCCTCGCCGTTCATGTTCTTCCTGGGCGCGGCGCTGGTCTATTTCATCATGCTGCCGTTCGTCCTGTGGTTCTCGCTGAGCCAGCAGGTGCAGACCGCCGGCATCTCGATCCAGCTTCTGCCCAAGGTCAGCGATTACCTCACCCTGGTGACCTCGCTGCTGCTGGCCTTTGGCCTGTGCTTCCAGTTGCCGGTGGTGGTGTCGCTGCTGGGCCTGGCCGGGATCCTCAGCAGCAAAATGCTGCGCGAGGGCCGTCGCTACGCCATCGTCGGGGTGTTCATCGCTGCGGCCATCCTGACCCCGCCCGATCCGATCAGCCAGCTGACCTTGGCCATTCCGATGTGCCTGCTCTACGAGATCGGCATCTGGTGCGTGTGGCTGATCGAACGCGGCAAGGCCAAGGACGAGAAGAAGAGCACCGAGATCGTGGCGGTTTAGTCCGCTAAACCTGTCATCCAGCCCCGGCCTTGAGCCGGGGGCGAAGCGCGCCGAGCCGGGATGACAGCCAGATGGAACAACAAAAGGCCTCCGCCCCGAAAGGGAGCGGAGGCTTTGCTGTTTCAGGCGAGCCCCGTTGGGGGCTCAAGCCGTAGAGCTTAGGCTTGTTGCTTGGTCTGGACAGCCATGGCCTGCAGGCGAGCCTTGGCTGAACGAACGGTGCCACCCACGCAGGCGCGCAGTTCGTTACGGCTGACGTAGTCGCTGGAGGCCTTACAGACGGCTTCGGCGGCGGCCTTGATCTCGGCGTGGATCTGTTCGGTCGACTTGCCCTTCAGCGAGACGCGGACCACCGAGACGGTCTCGCGACGCGCATCGACCTTCACGGCGCCGGTGCGGGCCTTCAGAATGCCGGCCAACTGGCGGTTGGCGTCGTAGGTGGCGCCTTCGACGCAGGCCAGCACCGAGGTCGCCTTCTCGGTGGCGCAGACGGCCTGGGCGGCGGCCTTGATCTCGTTGGTGATCTCGACGCTGTTCTTGCCGGCGAGCGAGACGCGGACCAGGGTGGCGGCGCTCGCGGGGGCGGCGATGGCGGCCGAGACGGTGACGAGGGCGGCGAGAGCGGCGAACTTCTTCACGGTGTAAATCCTGTAAATTCCGGGTGAGGAACGTTGGGTCGTTTTGTTGGCGTTTCCTTTTTCATCTCGGAATTAAATTGAAGTGCAGAAACGGGCTTAATGTTGGTTATCCACTTTCAATGCTTTCGAGGTCTTCGAGAATAACGGCGTTACGGGAATCAGGTTTTCGAAATACATACAGACGTGTTAGGTCGACGCGAGTTCCTGCGATTTCGCAGCGAAGGGGTTGCTGGACGAATCGACCCACCGGCCCTCTGTTGGTCCAAGCCCCTGTTCACGGCCTCGTATGGGGTCCCTGAAAAGGTTGGCGCCTTGACCGACGCGCCTTAGAGAGGGCGCTTCCCTACGCTAGTTTTCGAGCGCTCTGCGATGCACGACATCAAGGCCATCCGCGACAATCCCGAAGCCTTTGAAGCCGCATGGTCGGCCAAGGGTCGCTCGGGCGCGGCCGCCGAGGCCGTGGCCCTGGACGCTCGGCTGCGCGCGGCCCAGACGGCGCTGCAGGTGAGCCAGTCCAAGCGCAACGAAAGCTCCAAGCTGATCGGCCAGGCCAAGGGCAAGAAGGACGAGGCCGAGGCCGCGCGCCTGATGGCCGAGGTCGAGTCCCTGAAGGGCGTCATGGCCGCCGCTTCGGAAGAAGAGGCCGATGCCGGCGCCAAGCTGAAGGACCTGCTGTCGGCCCTGCCCAACATCCCCGCCGCCGACGTGCCGGCAGGCGAGGACGAGGCCGGCAATGTCGAGGTGCGCCGCTGGGGCGACGCCTCCAAGCTGCCCGCCGGTCGCCTGAACGCCCCCAAGGACCACGTCGACCTGGGCGCGGCCCTCGGCGGCATGGACTTCGAAGCCGCCGCCCGCATGAGCGGCGCGCGCTTCGTTGTGCTGAAGGGGCAAATCGCCCGACTGGAGCGGGCTCTGGGCCAGTTCATGCTGGACCTGCAGACAGTCGAGCATGGCTACATCGAGGTGTCGCCGCCGCTTTTGGTGCGTGGAAATGCACTGTATGGCACAGGTCAACTTCCAAAATTTGAAGAAGACCTTTTTAAAATTGCCGAAGTCGTTCCAACGACTGACGGCGGTCACCGACACCTGCTTTTGAGCGGCCAAGGTGCCCGCTACCTCATTCCGACGGCCGAAGTCTCGCTGACCAACATCATCCGCGAGCAGGTTACCGCCGAGGAAGAGCTTCCTCTTCGCATGACCGCCCTGACCCCCAGCTTTCGCTCAGAGGCCGGCGCGTCGGGTCGCGACACCCGCGGCATGATCCGTCAGCACCAGTTCTATAAGGTCGAGCTGGTCTCGATCACCACGGCGGACCAGTCCGAGGCCGAGCACGAACGCATGGTCGGTTGCGCCGAGGCGGTGCTGAAGGCTCTCAACCTGCCATTCCGGACCATGCTGCTGTGCACGGGCGACATGGGCTTTAGCGCGAAGAAAACCTACGATCTTGAGGTCTGGCTTCCCTCGCAGAATACCTTCCGCGAGATCAGCTCCTGCTCCAACTGCGGCGACTTCCAGGCCCGGCGCATGGACGCCCGCTTCAAGAAGGCCGGCGAGAAGGGCACGCAGTACGTCCACACCCTGAACGGCTCGGGCCTGGCCGTGGGCCGCACCCTGGTGGCCGTGCTGGAGAACTATCAAGACGAGAACGGCCGGATCACCATTCCCGAGGTGCTGGTTCCCTATTTGGGCGGCGTGACGCATATCGGGGGCGAGAAGTGATCCTTACGCCTAACTGTCCTTCTCCCCATGCGGGAGAAGGTGGCCTGCGAAGCAGGTCGGATGAGGGGTTTACCAACCTTGTCCGCGCGATCCCTCATCCGTCGCTGCGCGACACCTTCTCCCGCAAGGGGAGAAGGGCATCGTGAGAATTCTCCTCACCAACGACGACGGTATCCACGCTCCTGGCCTTGTCACGCTTGAGAAGATCGCCCGCGCCTTGAGCAACGACGTCTGGATCTGCGCGCCGGAATACGAGCAGTCGGGCGCCAGCCGGGCCCTGACCCTGGCCGATCCGCTGCGGGTGCGCCGTATCGACCCGCAACGTTTCGCCGTCGAGGGCACGCCCACCGACTGCGTGATGATGGCCGTGCAGCAGTTGATCGACGGCCCCGCGCCGGACCTGGTGCTATCGGGCGTCAATCGCGGCCAGAACCTCGCCGAGGATGTCACTCTCTCGGGCACAGTGGCCGGCGCCATCGAGGGCATGGCCCTGGGGATCCGGTCGATCGCCCTGTCCCAGGCCATGACCTATTTCCACGACGAGGTCGTCGCCCACTGGGAGACCGCCGAGACCTACGCTCCTGGAATAATCCAGCGCCTGCTGGAGGTGGGCTGGCCGGCCGACGTGATCATGAACGTCAACTTCCCGCCGCTGCCGCCCGAGCAGGTCACAGCGGTCGAGGTCACGCGCCAGGGTTTCCGCGACGGTCACCTGCGCAACTGGGACAAGCGCACGGACCTGCGCGGCCGCGACTATTACTGGATGGGCTTCGTCAACAAGGCCTCGAACCCGGCCGAGGGCACCGACCTGAAAGCGGTCTATGACGGCAAGATCTCGGTGACGCCGCTGCACATCGACCTGACGCACAACGAGACCGTCCATGCCCTGAAGGGCGTGCTGGGCGGCGCGCCTCCCAAGCAGCGGGTGGACGCATGACCGGCAAGGCCAAGGCCGTGGCGGCCGCCGATCTGCCCCGCCTGATGAAGGCCCTGCGCGATCAGGGGATCACCGATCCGCAGGTGCTGTCGGCCATCGAAAAGACGCCGCGAGACCTGTTCACGCCGGACCTTTTCAAGGAACGCTCGTGGGAGGATTCGGCCCTGCCCATCGCCTGCGGCCAGACCATCAGCCAGCCCTATATCGTCGGCCTGATGACCCAGGCCCTGACCATCGAGCCGCGCTCGCGCGTGCTGGAGATCGGCACGGGGTCGGGCTACCAGACGACCATCCTCAGCAAGGTGTCGCGCCTCGTCTATACGATCGAGCGCTATCGCACCCTGATGAAGGAGGCCGAGGCGCGGTTCCATAAGCTGGGTCTGACCAATGTCATCACCAAGTTCGGCGATGGCGGCGAAGGTTGGGCCGAACAAGCGCCGTTTGACCGTATTATGGTCACGGCCGCCGCCGAGGATGATCCGAAACGACTGCTGTCCCAGCTCAAGCCCAACGGCGTCCTCGTGGCGCCGATCGGGAAGGGGCCGGTGCAGAGCCTTCGCCGATATGCGGGCGACGGCAAGGGCGGCTTCAAGGTCGAGGCGCTATGCGACGTGCGGTTCGTGCCGCTGCTCGACGGCGTGGCCCGCGACCAGTGAAGCGGGAAATGGGGCGAGGCTTGCGCGGCGCTCTTGCGGTTAATGATTGATTTACCCTCGCGGGGCCGTCTGGTCTTCCGTGAGGAAAGGAGAGGCTATGAGGCAGTTGTGGACGCGCGCGGCGGTGATCGCCCTGACGGCTGGAACGCTCGCCGCCTGCGAGACGACCTCGTCGCCGCAGTATCCCGCGCGAGACGGGCAGCCGAGCGGACCCGCTCCAAGGGCGCAGACGCCCAACTTCCCGATCATTCAGGAAGCGCCGCTCGACACCACGCCGCAGCCTTCAGAGACGATTCGTCGCGAGTCGATCCCGGTCGAGGCCGCGCCGCCCGCGCCGACCTATAACGAACCCCCGGTCACCCGCACCGAACTGCCCGCGCCCGTCTATTCGCCGCCACCCCCGGCCCGGGTCCGTCCGGCCGCGCCGACCATCGTCACGACCGTTGGCGGTCCCGTGGTTGATGTCCCCGGCAAGCCGCAGTCCCACGTCGTGGCGTCGGGCGACGCCCTGGACACCATCGCGCGTGGCTTTGGCGCGACTCGCGCCGAACTGGTCAAGCTCAACGATCTGGAGCCGCCGTACCGCCTGAAGCTGGGCCAGAAGATCGTCGGCCCGGCCGGCCCCAAGTCCAAGGCCTATGTCGTTCAGACGGGCGACACGATGTTCGCCATCGCCAAGCGCTTCAGCGTCACGGCCGCGGCTTTGGCTGACGAGAACGACCTCAAAAGCGGCGCGGCCATCAAGCGCGGCCAGAGGCTGCAGCTGCCCGAGGGCTACAAGGACAAGGGGCCTACCAGGACCGCCATCGCCGCGCCGCCTTCCAGCGTTCCGACGACGACGCTCGCCGGCGCGACGCCGACGCCGGCCACCCGCCCCGTCGAGACGCCGCGCGGCTCGACCCCGACCATGACCCAGCCGGCCTCGACGCCGTTCGCCAGTTCGGCCAGTGTCACCACGACGACGACCAGCGTCACCGGCTCGGTGGTCAGCGTAGCGGGTCCGCGCCAAGTCTACACGGTGAAGTCGGGCGACACCCTGACGGCGATCGCCAAGCGCTTCGACATGAGCGTCAAGGAACTGGCCGACGCCAATGATCTGGACGCCGACAAGGCGCTGAGGCTGGGTGCAAAGATCAAGGGTCCGGCGACGACGGCCAAGGCCTATGTCGCCCAGACCGGCGACACCCTGACCGCCATCGGCAAGCGCTTCAACGTCACCCCCAAGGCGCTGGCCGCCGAGAACGACCTGAAGACCACGGCGTCCGTGAAGAAGGGCCAGAAGGTTCTTCTGCCCGACGGCTACAAGGATAAGGGTCCGATCAAGACAACGACAACAAGGCCCGCCGCTCCGTCGACGACGTTCGCCCAGGCGCCTTCCCCGGCTCTGGCTCCGGCGCCGACCCTGGCCCGTGTGGAGCCTCCGGTGACCACGCCGGCCGCGCCGATCCCCTATCGTCCGGGCCCCTCGACTCCGCGTCCCAGCGGTCCGGTCGCTGCCATGCCGGTCAGCCCGCCACCGTCGACCTCTGTGCGTCCGATCATCGAAAGCAGCGCCGCCCCGACCGAGGCTGAGATCATCGCCTCGGGCAAGGGTCGCTTCTCGTGGCCCCTGCGCGGCGACATCATCTCCAGCTTCGGGGTCAAGGGCACGGGTCAGCGTAACGACGGCCTGAACATCCGCGCAAATGCCGGAGCGCCGGTCGTATCCGCCGCCGACGGCGAGATCGCCTATGCCGGCAATCAGGTCCCGACCTTCGGCAACCTCGTGCTGGTCAAGCATGCCGACGGCTGGGTCACGGCCTATGCCCACCTCGGCTCCACCGACGTGAAGATGCGCCAACAGGTGTCGAAGGGGCAACAACTGGGCACTGTGGGTTCGACCGGCGGCGTCAACGAGCCCCAGCTGCACTTCGAAATGCGCTATGCGCCGACGGTCAAGGACAAGGCTCGCCCGGTTGATCCGGGGCTGGTCCTGCCGCGCTAGTGGATAGAACGCGACGCTTGAGTCCCTCTGGAAATCGCTCGATCCCTTTCCCAAGAAGGATTTAGGCGGGTTCCAAGCGACTGAACCTCACCACTAGAGACTACAGACGGCTCGCCTCAAGACAGGCGGGCCGTTTTGCTATTTGCGCCAGCGCCAGCCCCAGGGCTTGTCGCTCTTGCGCCAGACCAGCACGATGAAACCGACGGTCAGGCTCACGCGTACGGCGATGCCGAGCCAGGGGCGAGGCTGGGTGAGGGCCTCGGGCAGAGCTGACAGGCCGATCATCACGGCCATGAACAGGATGAAGGCCGCCCAACCTTCCCAGCTGCACGGCAGACTCGCGCCGTAACCGTATTGCTTGGTCCGAAACCACGGCTTGGCCATGGGGTGCTCCGGGTTGATTTCTGGCGGCCATTATATGTCAGGCGGCAGGGCCACGTCCAATGTCGGAACGCCCGCTCCGGCGCGCTGCGTATTCGAGCGCGCCACCTCCCCCGTTTCACGGGTGAGGAGATGAAGAGCTTCTCCTCCCATGCGAAGCGGGGGAGGTGGCGTGGCGCGAATACGCGACGTGACGGAGGGGGCGTCCCAGCGCCAAACGCCTACCCTGGCAAGCTCTTCCCCAACTCTCCCGCCAGATCGCGGATAAACTGCCACGCCACGCGACCCGAGCGCGCGCCGCGCAGCTGCGACCACTGCAAGGCCCGCCGGTCGAGGTTCTCGACGACCAGATCGAAGCGCTCGGCATAGACGCGGATGGCCTCGAGATAGGTCGGCTGGTCCATCGGCGGGAAGCCGATCCACAGGCCGAAGCGGTCGGAGACGCTCATCTCCTCCTCGGCGTCCTCGGCGGCGGCGATGGCGCCCTGGCTTTCGACGTGGTCGCGCGGCATCAGGTGGCGGCGGTTGGAGGTGGCGACGAACAGCACGTTCTCCGGCGGGCCGGCCACGCCGCCCTCCAGCGCTGACTTCAGGGCCTTGGCCGCCGCTGCGCCGTCCTCGAACGACAGGTCGTCGCACAGCACCACGAAGCGCTCGCTCCGGCCGCGCAGCAGATCAAACAGCGGGGGCAGGGCGGCGATCTCGTCGCGATCCACCTCGACAAGCTTCAGGTCGGCGTGGGCGGCGCTGACGGCCATGAAGGCGGCCTTGGTCATCGAGCTCTTGCCCGTGCCGCGCACGCCCCACAGCAGAACGTGGTTGCAGGGCAGGCCGACGGCGAAGCGGGTCAGGTTCTCGACGAAGCGATCCTTCTGCCGCTCGACCCCGACCAGCAGGTCCAGGGCCATCGGATAGTCGGGGGCGGCAACGAAGGCCTCGCCCGCGGAATCATGCCGAAACAACCGCGCGCCGGCGAAATCCGGCGGGCTCGGCGCGGCCGGCGCCAGGCGCTCCAGAGCGTCGGCGATGCGGGCGAGCAGGGCGTTTTGGGCGTCGATCATGGCGCGGTCCTAACCTCGCCGCGCCGTCATTGCAAAAGCGGAGGTGAACGCATAGCTTCCGCCGACTTGGCGAGACCCCATATGGAGGCTTCGACCGCAGAAATTTTGGAGACGTTATGCCCGGTGGCCTGAACGCGCAGCTTATGCAAATCGCCCCCATCATCCTGATGGTGGTTCTGTTCTACTTCATGCTGATCCGTCCGCAGCAAAAGCGGGCCAAGGAGCATAAGGTGATGCTCGGCAATCTGAAGCGCGGCGACAATGTCGTGCTGTCCAGCGGCATGCTCGGCAAGATCGTGCGGGTCGAGGACAAGGAAGTCGGCGTCGAGATCGCCCAGGGCGTGACCGTCAAGGTCGTCAAGGGCATGATCACCGAAGTCCGCACCAAGGGTGAACCCGCCCCGGCCAACGACCCCAAGAGCTGATTTCCTGGAGCGGGACCGTTCCTACAGAACCGGGCCCGCTCCGGAACTTTCTGATTTTACGCATTTTCCTCACGCGAACCGGCATCCGCTTCGCTCGAAAATGCTCTAAAGCGCCTACAACAAGACGCCGCAAGGCGTCGTCCAGAGCCTGTAATCCATGCTGACACTGTCCCGCTGGAAGATCATCGTCGTCACCCTGGCGGTGATCTTCGGCCTTGTCTTCACCCTGCCGAACCTGTTGCCGCAACGGGCGCTCGACGCTCTGCCCGGCTGGGTTCCCAAGCAGAAGCTCAACCTGGGCCTCGACCTTCAGGGCGGATCGTATCTGCTCATGGAAGTCGATATGGCCGCGCTGCGCCGCGAACGTCTGACCAATCTGGTCGAAGACGTCCGCACCAGCCTGCGGGGCGAGCAGATCGCGTTTGGTGAGCTGCGTGAAGCCGGTGGCGTGATCAGTGTGCGTATCGCTGACGCCGCCAAGGTGAGTGACGCCGCCAACCTGCTCCGGCAGTCGGTCGGCTCGCCATTGGTCGGCGCCGTCGGCGGTCGCGACATCTCTGTCGCCACGCGGGATAACCAGCGGCTGGAAATCAGCTTCGTGGCCGAGGCCGCCAAGGCCGACGCGGCGATGGCGGTCGAGCAGTCGATCGAGACCATCCGTCGCCGAATCGACAGCCTGGGCACCAAGGAACCGACGATCACCCGCCAGGGCACTGACCGGATCGTCATCCAGGCGGCCGGTGAAAGCGATCCCGAAAAGCTGAAGTCGGTAATCGGCAAGACCGCCAAGCTGACCTTCCAGATGGTCGACGAAGGCGTCACCGCCGAGGACATGGCGGCGGGGCGCATCCCGCCCGGCTCGGAAGTGCTGCCCAGCGAGGACGGCTATGTGCCGGCCTATGCAGTGCGCAAGCGCGCCGTGGTGTCGGGCGACGAGCTGACCGATTCCCGCCAGACCTTCGATTCCCAGAGCGGCAACCCGGTCGTCTCGTTCAATTTCAACGGCCAGGGCGCGCGCAAGTTCGGCGACGCCACCGCGCGCAATATCAACAAGAAGTTCGCCATCGTCCTGGATGGCAAGATCATCTCGGCGCCGGTCATCAACAGCGCCATCACCGGCGGATCGGGCATCATCACCGGCAATTTCACGCCGGAGAGCGCTTCGGAGCTGGCCCTGCTGTTGCGATCGGGCGCTCTGCCCGCTCCCTTGACGGTCGAAGAACAGCGCACCGTCGGCGCCGAGCTTGGCGCAGACGCCGTGAGGGCGGGGGCGATCTCCACCCTGGTGGCCTTCGTCACCATCGTGGCCTTCATGCTGCTGGCCTATGGCCTGCTGTTTGGCGGCATCGCGGTGATCGCCCTGCTGATCAACGGCATGTTGATCGTCGCGGCCATGTCGCTGACCCAGGCCACCCTGACCCTGCCCGGCATCGCCGGCCTGATCCTGACTTTGGCCGTGGCTGTCGACGCCAACGTGTTGATCTACGAGCGGATGCGCGACGAGGCGCGGGCCGGAAAATCGGCGATCATGGCCGCCGACGCCGGCTTCTCCCGCGCCATGAGCACGATCATCGACGCCAACGTCACCACCCTGGTGGCGGCCGGCATCATGTTCGCCTTCGGCGCTGGCCCGGTCCGCGGCTTTGCCTGGACCCTTTCGATCGGCGTGTTCACCTCGGTGTTCACCGCCGTGCTGGTCAGCCAGCTTCTCATCGGCTGGTGGTTCCGCGCCGCCCGCCCCAAGAAACTTCCGATCTGAGTGAGCGCACCCATGGCCTGGCCCCTGATCAAGCTGCTCCCGCAGAAAACAAACCTTACCTTCGTCAAGTTCGCGCGCCTGATGGCCGCGATCAGCGCCATCCTGGTGGTCGCCTCCCTGGTCAGCGTGTTCATTCCCGGATTGAACATGGGTATCGACTTCAAGGGCGGCTCGGTCATGGAGGTTTCGACCGCGCCCCGCGCGGTGGACCTGGCCAAGGTGCGCACCACGCTTGAAGCCCAGGGCCTGGGCGACGTTCAGGTTCAGGCCTTCGGCGCGCCAGACCGGGCGCTGGTGCGGTTCCAGACCGCTGTCGGCGCCGACGCCGGCGCGACCCTGACCAACGTCAAGACCGCCCTGCGCCAGTCGCTGGGCGATCCCGTCCAGTTCATCAATCCCTCGGCGGTGGGCCCCAAGGTTTCCGGCGAACTCTTCCGCAGCGGGATCATCGCCCTGGCCCTCGCCGTCGGCCTGATGTTCCTCTACATCTGGTTCCGCTTCGAGCCGCAATTTGGCCTGGGCGCGGTCGCCGGCCTGTTGCACGACCTGATCCTGACCTTCGGCTTCATCGTGCTGTTCAGGATCGAGTTTGGCCTCAACACCGTGGCGGCGCTGCTGACGGTGATCGGCTATTCGATGAACGACACCGTGGTCGTGTTCGATCGCCTTCGTGAGAACCTGCGCAAGTACAAGAGGATGCCATTGGGCGAAGTGATCGACCTGTCGATCAACGAGATCCTGTCGCGCACCATCATCACAGGTGTGACGGCTGTCATGGCTCTGGCAGGCCTGGCGGTTTTCGGCGGCAAGGCGCTGTTTGGCTTCTCGGTGGTGATGATATTCGGCATCATCGTCGGCACCTATTCGTCGATCTATGTCGGCGCGCCGATCATCCTGCTGTGGGGCGTCAAGCGCGGCGAGGAAGAGGCGACGCCGATCAAGCTCGGCGCGGCCTCGCGTCCCTGATGGCCGAACCGCGTCGCCCGCCTTCGATTGACGCCTGGGGTGGTGGCGGCTTTCGGGTCTCCGGCGACTGGCGTCCCGGCTCGCTGCTGATCATCGACGACAAGCCGCGCGTCTGGACCGCCACCGCTCTGGCCGAGCTGACGCCCGGCGACTTCGCCGAGGTCTTCGCGGCCGGCGGCGCGGTCGAGTTCGTGTTGCTGGGCGGGGGCCTGGTCAACGCCATGCCGCCGCGCCCCATCCGCGACGCCCTGAAGGCGGCCGGGATCGGTCTGGAATTCATGAGCACCGAGGCCGCAGCCCGCACCTACAACGTGCTCGCCAGCGAAGGCCGGCGACTGGCGGCGGCGCTGATAGCGGTCTAGCGAACGTCGTTTCGAGGCTTTGCCCGACTCTGCGAAGAAGCTTATAGCTCTGTCAAAGACACAGGCTCAGGGGGCTGACAATGGTCGGACTGCTTTCCAATTTCCGCAATACGTTCATCGCCAGCAGCATTCTGGCGCTGGTGATCGTCTTCGGTTTCGGGCACGGCCCGCACGGTTTCGACGGCGCCTATTTTCAGGCGGTGTTCCGTTGGTTGCACGTCTTCTTCGGCATCCTGTGGATAGGTCTGCTGTATTACTTCAATTTCGTTCAGATCCGCGTCATGCCGCAGATCCCGGCCGAGCTGAAGCCCGCGGTCTCCAAGTATATCGCTCCGGAAGCGCTGTTCTGGTTCCGTTGGTCAGCTCTGGCCACCTGGGTCATGGGCGTGGTCCTGGCCGTCAATCGCGGCTATTTCGCCGAAGCGATGACGTTGGGCATGTGGGGCGGCTATGAGCGCGGCGTCGACATGGGCTTCACCTTCATCGGCCTGGGCATGTGGCTGGCGACGATCATGTTCATCAATGTCTGGGGCGTGATCTGGCCAAACCAGAAGCGCGCGCTGGGTATCGTCGAGGCGGACGCCGACACCAAGGCCAAGGCGGCGAAGATGGCCATGCTGTTCAGCCGCATCAACACGCTGCTGAGCCTGCCGATGCTGGCGACCATGGCGATGTATCAGACGCTGTTCGGCTGAACCCCGATCAAAATCGTGTAAGGGAAGGGTCCGTCGAGGAATCGGCGGGCCCTTTTCGTTTGAAGACCCATGGCCGACACCGAAACCCTCGACGACCTTGTCCGCCGCGTCGATCCCGACCGCTGGCTGGCCAGCCGCTTCATCGGCGACCTGAAGGCGCGGGCCGATGTCATCGCGCTCTACGCTTTCAATTACGAACTGGCTCGCGTGGCCGGCGGGGTCTCCAATGCCCTGATGGGCGAGATCCGCCTGACCTGGTGGCGCGAGGCCATGGAAGAGATCGCAGCCGGCAAGACGCCGCGTAAACATCCCAATGTCGAAGCCATTGCCGCCTCGGGAATCGATCCTGTGGCCCTGGCCGCCATGGTCGAGGCCCGTTTCGCCGACCTGGACGACACGCCACCGAGCGACGAGGGCAGGGCGCTGGCCTATATCGACTCCACCGCAGGGGCCTTGGCCGTACTGGCCGCGCGGCGCCTCGACCCGTCCGCCGACCCGCACGCCGTAAAGGGCGCCGCGCGGGCCTATGGTCTGGCGGGCCTGTGGCGGTTGAAACAGTTCGGGCGTTCTCGCTTGCCGGAGAGCTGGACGCAGGCCGATCTGGCGCGCCGCGTGGCCGAACAACTGAGGGCTGCGCGCCGCCAGCTCAGGGGCCTGCCCGTCAACGCCTTCCCGGCCATCGCCCCGGCGGCGCTCGCCGGCGCCTATGTTCGAGGTCGCGACCCCGGCGAATTCGAAAAAAAGGCCCGCCTTACTTGGGCGGTGGCGACGGGCCTTCTGTAGGGTTTTCTGTCGACGACCACGCCCTGATGGCCGCCCGCCGGCCATTTTCATGTGGCAGTTTCGTGTCAAAAAAGAGACGTGATTACAAAGGCTTGAGCGGTAACAATCGGAAACACGACTTGCGTTGTCGCACTGCGGCATAGTCCCTAAATGGTACATGAGGCTTAAGCGGTCGAAAAACCGTCATTGGCCAGAGCAAAGGTTTTTCGTGTCGGCTTCGGCTTATTTTCAGCACACGGTCGCAGGACCGGTGATCTTCGCGGGGATTGGCCTGCATACGGGCGAGCATGTCCGTATCGCGGTGCGTCCAGCCGCGATCGACGCCGGGATAGTCTTCGTGCGCACCGATGTCCATGACCGCGACAACCGGGTGGCCGTGAAGCCCGAGGCAGTCTGCCAGACCCAGCTTGGCACGGTGATCAACAACGCCGACGACGTGCGGGTCTCGACCATCGAGCATCTGATGGCCGCCCTGGCCGCCCTGTCGATCGACAACTGCATCGTCGAATTGGACGGTCCCGAGGTTCCGATCATGGACGGCTCGTCCGAGCCCTTCGTGCAGATCCTGGATCGCGCCGGCCGCCGCAAGCAGGAAGCCGCCCGCAAATATATCGAGATCCTCGAGCCGATCCTGGTCGAAGAGGGCGACAAGCGCGCCAGCCTGACCCCGTCGGATCGTTTCGAGGTCGCCTTCGAGATTGCCTTTGGCAGCAAGGCCATTGGCCGCCAGCGCGTCGATCTGACCGTGGACGAGGAATCGTTCCGGGCCGAGCTCTCCAACTGCCGGACCTTCGGCTTCTTGCGCGATGTCGAGGCTCTGCGGGCCATCGGTCTGGCGCGGGGCGGCTCGATGGACAACGCCGTCGTCATCGATGGCGACCGGGTGCTGAACCCGGAGGGCCTGCGCCGCGCCGACGAATTCGTGCGCCACAAGGCGCTGGACGCGGTGGGCGATCTCTACGTTCTGGGCGCGCCGATCATCGGCCGTTTCGAGGGTGTTCTGGCCGGTCATGGCCTCAATAACGCCGTGGTTCGGGCGTTGCTGGCCCAGCCGCGCGCCTGGCGCCTGCGCACCCATGCGCTGGAACTGGCCGAGGCTGTCTAGATAAAGCGCGACCGGTTGTTGTCGGCCTTCGCATTTGCGCCCAAAGCGGCGTGGTGTAGAAGCCTTGCAACGCGCCGAGGCGCGCGTTTGCTTCGAGGGTGATAGTCCGTGCTTCTTAAATTCCCGGGTCGTTCGGCAGTTGTCCTCGCCGCCGTTCTCGTCTCCGTCACGGTTGCGGGCTGCGCCGGCAAATCCAAGAAGCCGACCCTGGCCTATGAAGAGCGCCCGGTGGAGCTGCTCTACGCCACGGGCGCCGATCGCCTGGACCGCGGCAACTGGAACGAGGCCGTCGACTATTTCCGCGAAGTCGAGCGCCAGCACCCCTATTCGGAATGGTCGCGCCGCTCGATCCTGATGACCGGCTTCGCCCACTATCAGGGCAACCAGTACAATGACGCCATCGGCGACGCCGACCGGTTTATCTCGCTGTACCCCGGCAATCCCTCGGCCTCCTACGCCTACTATCTGAAGGCCGTCTGCTATTTCGAGCAGATCGTCGACGTGAACCGCGATCAGGCCGCCACCGAGCAGGCGCTCGCGTCTCTGCGCGACGTGGTGCAGCGTTACCCCAACAGCGAATACGCCCAAGACGCCCGTCTGAAGATTGACATGGTCAACGACCAGCTGGCGGGCAAGGAAATGGCTATCGGCCGCTACTACCTGCGCCAGGGCCAGACCCTGGCCGCCATCGGCCGCTTCAAGACCGCGATCGACCGTCACCAGACCACCTCGCATACGCCCGAGGCCCTGTTCCGTCTGGTGGAGTCCTACCTGACCCTCGGCCTGGCCGACGAGGCCAAGCGCAATGGCGCGGTGCTGGGCTACAACTTCCCGGGCGATCGCTGGTACTCGGACGCCTACAAGCTGCTCAACGACGCTGGCCTCAAGCCCGCCGTGGAGCCGCTGACCCCAGGTTCCAAGAAGAACCTGCTGGACCGCCTGGTTCGCGATAAGGACGCCACCTTGGCCCCTCCCGGCGAAAAGCCGGCCAAGAGCGGCGGCATGCGGGGCCTGCTCGGGCTCTAGCCCCGGGCGGATCCTGGCCTTCCGGAACACATGCCGAACATCGGAGCGTCTGAGCGCTTTGAAAAACGCTGATTCTGGGCGAATCTCCGCGCCATGCTGATTGGTCTCTCCATTCGCGACGTCGTGCTCATCGAGAGCCTGGACCTGGCCATCGGCCCGGGCCTGACCGCCCTGACCGGCGAGACCGGCGCGGGCAAGTCGATCATCCTTGACGCCCTGGGCCTGGCGACGGGCGCGCGGGCCGACGCCGGCCTCGTGCGACGGGGGGCTGCGGGTCACGCCTCGGCCACCGCCATCTTCGCCCTGCCTGCCGACCATCCCGCCTTTGCCTATCTCGACGACAAGGGCCTGGACTATGGCCGCGACGAGGATCTGGTCCTGCGCCGCCAGCTGTCGCCTGATGGCCGCTCGCGGGCCTTCGTCAATGATCAAGCCACCAGCGTGGGCGTGCTGAAAGACCTCGGCAGTCTGTTGCTCGAGGTCCATGGCCAGCACGAGACCGTCGGCCTGCTGGACCCTCGCACTCATCGCACCCTGCTGGACGCCTTCGGCGCCGTGTCCGTCTCGGCCGTCGCCTCGGCCTGGAGCGGCTGGCGCGCCGCGCGCGAGAAGGCCGAGGGCCTGCGTGACCTCGCCAACCGCGCCGCCGCCGAGACCGAGGAACTGACTCTCCGCCTGTCGGAACTGGATCGCCTCGACCCTCGCGAGGGCGAGGAAACCGCCTTGGCCGAGGAACGCGCCCTGCTGGGCTCGGCCGAAAAGGCCCTGGCCGATATCGCCTCGGCGCAAGACGCGCTGGGCGGCGACGCGCTGTCGGGCAAACTGGCCCAGGCCTTCCGCGCCCTTGAGCGGGCCCGCGAGCGCGCGCTGCATGCCGGCGCGCCCGCCGACGGCGCGGCCATGACCCGGCTGACCGCCGCCTGCGACGCCGTCGACCGCGCTCTGGTCGAGGCTCAGGAGGCCAGCGCCGCCATCGACGCAGTGGCCGAGAGTTTCGAGTTTGAGCCCGACCGGCTGGAAAAGACCGAGGAGCGGTTGTTTGCTCTACGCGGCATGGCCCGCAAGCTGAACGTCGCCACCGAGAACCTGCCGTCCCTGCGCGCCGAGTTCGCCGCTCAGCTGCAGGCCATCGAAACGTCCAGCGAAGCCCTGAGGGCCGCCGAGGAAGAAGCCGCCTCGGCTCGTGACGGCTACATCTTCGCCGCCGAAGCCCTGTCGGCCGAGCGCCGCGCCGCCGGCGACCGGCTGGCCGTGGCCGTCGAGGCCGAGCTGGCCCCGCTGAAGCTGGACAAGGCAAGGTTCCGGGTCGCCGTCGAGGCTCTGCCCGAAGACCGCGTCGGCCCGACCGGCATGGACCGCGTCGCTTTCGAGATCTCGACCAATCCCGGCGCGCCGTTCGGGCCGATGGAGGCCATCGCTTCGGGCGGCGAGCTGGCGCGTTTCGCTCTAGCGCTGAAAGCGGCGCTGGCGGGCCGGGGAACCGGTCCCCAGCCGCTGATGATCTTTGACGAGGTCGATCAGGGCGTCGGCGGGGCCGTGGCCGACGCGGTAGGCTTGCGCCTGAAACGCCTGGCCGAGAACGCCCAGGTTCTGGTGGTCACCCACTCGGCCCAGGTCGCGGCGCGCAGCGACGTCCACTGGCGCATCGCCAAGTCCGGCGACGATCAATCGACGCGCACCCGTGTCGAACCGCTGTCGCCAGTTCAGCGCGAGGAAGAGATTGCCCGCATGCTGTCGGGGGCCGAGGTCACGGAAGCCGCTCGCGCCGCCGCCCGGGCCTTGATCAACTAGCCGACAACGCGACGCCACATGGAAGGCCTGGCGCGGAACATCGACCGCAGGGTGCCTACCCCGACGCGCGGCTTGACCCAGGCTTGCAACGGCGTGTCCACGAAACGCTCGAACATGGCGGCGAAGACCACGGCGGCCGGGAAGGCCAGAGCCCAGGTCAACCACATGGCGCCGTCGTTAAGAGCAAGCTTTCCCGCGGCGACGTTCTGGGCGCCAAACCATACGACGCCGACGAACTGGTTGGTGAGGTACAGCGCAAAGGCCAGCCCGCCCGCCGTCTTGGCCCAGCCCCAGTCCTTGCGGACCGAAGCGCCGGCCGCGAAGATCAGCACGCCCAGCAAGGCCAGGCTGGCATAGTCGAACTGCCCGACCAGTTGCAGCACCACCACGCCGGCGATGGCCGCCGCGCCCAAAAGGTCGGCGGCGCGGCCGCTGACCACGATCTCGCGGCCCATGCGGGCGATCAGGACGCCGATCAGGAAAAGGGGCAGGGCGCGGATCACGCCGTACTTCAGGGCCAGGCGGTAGGAGGCCTGACCCAGCCAGTAGCGGCAGGCGAGGTCCACGACCACGAAGATCGCCGCGCCCACGGCCATGGCGAGCCACGGCGAGCGGATGGCGGCGAACATGCGCCAAAGCACCGGGAAGGCGGCGTAGCAGAAGATCAGGGCCGACAGGGTCCAGGTCGGGGTGTTCCAGCCTGACGGGCCGTCAAAGCCCCAGGACTGCACCAGCAGGGCCTGGGCCGGCAGTTGCGACCATTGGAACCACTGCGGGTTCTGCGGGGCAATGCCGATCAGGGTGGTGGCCAGGATCAAGGCGACGAAGCCAGCCAGCATGACCAGATGCGAGGGCCAGACGCGGGCGAAGCGCTTGAGCAGGAATTCGCGGTCGCCGACCTCCCGGCTGGCGACCCGGTCGCCATAGGCGCGGCCCAGCACATAGCCCGACAGCATCAGGAAGAAATCGGTGGCCAGATAGCCGCGACCCAGTGCGGGATGGATCGCAAACAGGCTAACCGGCGCCTGCTCGGCATAGTGATAGATCACCATGAAGAAGGCCGCAAAGAACCGAAGGGCGTCCAGGGGGCCACCGCGCGCCAAATCTCTCGCTTTCACAAGTTCGCGGGCGCCAATACGGGACGTTTGCGGGGCTTTCGACATGACGGGCTCCTGACTCGCGCCCGCCGCAGCAAGCCGCGCGCCAGCAGGAGCGTTTTGCCTTGGCATCGGTTAAAAAGACCACCTGACCTTCCCAGCCGGATTCGCCCGTGACCCTGACGCCCGTCGCAGACCTCTCCGAAGCCCAGGCCGTTGAGGCGTTGGAGGCGCTGGCCGACGAACTCGCGACCCACGACCTGCGCTATCATCAGCAGGACGCGCCCACGATCTCGGACGCCGACTACGACGCCCTAAAGCGCCGCAATCTCGATATCGAGACCCGTTTTCCGCATCTGATCCGCGAGAACTCACCGTCGTTGCGGGTGGGTGCGGCGCGCGCCGACCAGTTTTCCCCCGTCGAGCATGGCGCGCCGATGCTGAGCCTCGACAACGCCTTCTCCAATGACGAGGCCACTGAGTTCGACGCCCGCATCCGGCGCTTCCTGAAGCTCTCGCCGGACGAACCTGTCGCCTATACCGCCGAGCCCAAGATCGACGGCCTGTCGGCCTCCCTCCGTTACGAGAAGGGCGTGCTGGTCCAGGGCGCGACGCGGGGCGATGGCCGGGTGGGCGAGGATGTCACCGCCAACCTGCGCACCATCGCCGATATTCCGCACCGGCTGAAGGGCTCTGGTCTTGAAGGAGGGGGCTGGCCCGAGGTGATCGAGGTGCGCGGCGAGGTCTATGTCGAACTGGCCGCCTTCGCTGCCTTCAACGCCGCCGCCGAAGCAGCTGGCCAGCGCACCTACGCCAACCCCAGGAATTTCGCCGCCGGTTCGCTGCGCCAGATCGATCCGAAGATCACCGCCCAGCGGCCGTTGCGGTTCTTCGGCTATGCCTGGGGCCTGATCAGCGAGAGTTTCGCGGCCAGCCAATGGGAAGCCCTAGCCAAGCTGGAGGAGTGGGGTTTCGTGACCACGGCCCCGCCGGCCAAGCGGGTGGAGAACGCCCAGGGCCTGCTCGACATCTATGCCGCGTTCGAGGTCTTGCGGCCCACGCTCGACTTCGACATCGACGGGGTCGTCTACAAGGTCGACGACCTGGAGCGGCAGCGCCGCCTGGGCTTCGTCTCGCGCTCGCCGCGCTGGGCGGTCGCTCGCAAATTCCCGGCCCAAAAGGCCCGCACGATCCTTGAAGCCATCGACCTGCAGGTCGGCCGCACCGGGGCGATCACGCCGGTGGCGCGACTAAAGCCTGTGACCGTGGGCGGGGTCTCGGTGACCAACGCCACCCTGCACAATGGCGACGAGATCGCCCGGCTGGACGTGCGGATCGGCGACACGGTGGTGATCCAGCGGGCCGGCGATGTGATCCCGCAGATCGTCGAGGTGGCGCTTGACGCTCGGCCCGATCCCGCGCCGGAGCCGTTCGAGTTCCCGCACGTCTGCCCGTGTCCGCTGAAGACGCCGCTAGCTCGCGAGACCAACGCCTCGGGGGCCGAGTCGGTGGTGCGTCGCTGCACCGGCGAGTTCGCCTGTCCGTTCCAGCGGGTCGAGCACCTGCGCCATTTTGTTTCCCGCCGAGCTTTCGACATCGAGGGTTTGGGCGAGAAGCAGCTGCAGGCCTTTTTCGACGAAGGCTGGATCAAGGAGCCGGCCGACATCTTCCGGCTGGCCCGTGACGAGGAGAAGCTGGAGGCCTTACGCACCCGCGACGGCTATGGCGAGACCTCGGTAGCCAATCTGGTCAAGGGCATCGAGGCCCGCCGCGCCATCGGCCTCGACCGCGCGATTTACGGCCTGGGCATGCGCGATATCGGCGAGACCACCTCGACCGTGCTGGCCCGCAACTTCGACCGCTTCGAAGACCTGCAGGACGCCGCGACCCGCGCCGCCACGGGCCTGCCGACCGCGACCTATCTGGAGCTTTCCACCGCGCCGGGCGTCGGCCCCAAGGCGCTGGACCTGCTGGTCGAGGTCGGAAAGGGTGGTCTGAAAGCCGATCCCTGGCCCGACGCTGACAGCCTTGAGGTCAAGATCGGCCACGCGGTTCCCAAGCTGACCAAGCCGGCACGCGCCGCCCTGACCGAACGCTACGGGACCTGGAACGCCTTTGCCGAAGCGCTGGCCGAAGCGGCCAATGGCGCGCCGGGCGAGGATTACCTGCATTTGGCTGCCGTCGACGGCGTCGGCCCGGTCGCCGCCCAATCCCTGGCCCGGTTCTTCAGCGAAGACCACAATCGGGAAAAGGTGGCCAATCTGATCGAGCAACTCGACATCCAGGCTGTGGCCAAGCCCCAGACCGACACCGCCGTGGCCGGTAAGACCGTGGTCTTCACTGGTGCGCTGGAGAAGATGACCCGGGACGAAGCCAAGGCCCAGGCCGAGGCGCTGGGGGCCAAGGTGGCGTCCTCGGTGTCGAAGAAGACCGACCTGGTGGTCGCGGGTCCGGGCGCGGGCTCCAAGCTCAAGACCGCTACCGACCTCGGCATCCAGGTGATGACCGAGGACGACTGGCTGGCGATGGTGGCGGGTTAGGCGGGCCGAAGTCCAGAAGCTCGCACCGGATTCGCATTGCTTGCCGGTGATCGACTCTTGTGCACCCGCAGGCCATGGCTCTGCTCTGATAGACAGTGCAATCCGGATGTCTTTAGGTCTGCCGCACAACCTAAGGGGCGCGTATGGGTCTTCGTGAACTTGTGAGGAGCTGGATACGGCCGAAGTTGACGACCGCGGCGCCAAGCCGGGATCCGCAGGATCTCAAGGCGGTCAACATCGCCATGGTCGATGAACTGATGCGCGCCATGCCTCACGATGAGGCGATGGCGGTTGCGATCGGCGGCCACTGGACCTTTTTTGGCAATCTGCAAGTCGCCCCTCTGAAGCATTACGGCCTGCCGACCGACAGCTATCTTGTCGACGTTGGTTGCGGGTCTGGCCGTCTTGCGAAGCCCCTCGCGGTGCAGCACCGCGGTGACTATTTGGGGATCGATCTGGTCCCTGCGCTTGTGGAGAACGCGCGCCGCATCACTGAACGCGCAGATTGGCGCTTCGAGGTGATCGATCACATCGGAATTCCGGAAGAAGACGCTGCAGCCGACATGGTCTGCTTCTTCTCCGTCCTGACGCACCTGCTGCACGAACAGAGCTATTGGTACCTTGAGGAGGCACATCGTGTGCTGAAGCCAGGTGGTCGAGTCGTGCTCTCCTTCCTGGAGTTCAGCGAACCTTGGCACTTCAAGAACACGTTCAAACCGACGGTCGAACACATCAAGACCGGCGGCCGTTCGCCACTGAATGTCTTCTTGCATCGCGATATTCTGGCCATCTGGGCGCCGGGACTGGTCTTCGATGTTGTTGAGATTCGCGGCGGCGGCGATGAGGTGGTCCCGGAGGGCGCTCTGGGCCAGGCCCTCTGCGTGTTCCAGAAGCGCGCCTGAGGAACGGGCGCGTCCGTTAGCGCCGTTTGCCGCCCAGTATGGCATCCAGCGCGTAGCCTCCCGCGCCATGCGTCGCCAGGACCAGCGAAATCGCGATCAGCACCAAGGCCGGGAACTGCTCGCGCAGGCTCTGGTCCAGATGCACCAGCACCATGGCGACCACGAAGTTGAGCGCCATGATCAGGCCCGCCCAGCGCGTCAGCAGTCCCGTCAGAATCAACGCGCCGCAGATCAGCTGTGCATAGACCGAAAGCGGCGCGGCCAAGCCGGGTAGAGGGCTCTTGTGGTCGGCCAGGAAGGTCGTGAACTCGGCCATGCGGGCCAGACTGACGACATTGTCCCAGACGCCGTGGATCAGGAAGACGCCGACCAGCACCCGCAGCAACAGGAAGGCCAGATCCGCGCCGCCCTTCAGGTTTGGCAGAAACAGATGCTTGTTCATGATCTTCTCTGGCTCCCCGCCCTCAAATCGCCGCGGAGCTTGCCGTTGCTGGGCGGATCGCGCAACCAATGCAGCGAACGCGCATCGCAGCGCGACCCAGGGAGTAGACCATGTTCCGCACTACCTTGATCGCCGTCGCGGCCCTCGGCGCGCTGGCCAGTCCGGCCTTGGCCGCTGACGTCACCGGCCTGTGGGCGACGTCCACCAATGGCGGCCAGGTCGAGATCGCCCGCTGCGGCAACAGCCTGTGCGGCAAGCTGGTGAGCTCGGGCCGGATCCGCAGCGAGCCCGGCCTGAAGGACTTCAAGAACAAGGATCCGGCTCAACGGGCGCGCACCCTGAAGGGCCTGCAGATGCTCTACGACTTTACCGGCGGTCCGACCAAGTGGAGCGGCGGCAAGATCTATAACCCCGACGACGGACGCACCTATGCCGGGACGATCGAGATGCCCAGCGACAACCAGCTGAAGCTGAAGGGCTGCGTTGTCGCGCCGTTGTGCAAGACCCAGGTGTGGAACCGGGTGCGGTAGACCGCCTAAAGCGGCGCGCAGACCTCTTCCATCCAAGCTCGCACCTCGGCGTCGACCCGGGGCCCGATCTCCTTAAGCACCCGCGCATGATAGGCGTCGAACTGGGCGCCCTCTTCGGCGCTCAGCAACGCCTTGTCGACCAGGCGGCGGTCGATGGGAGCCAGGGTCAGGGCCTCGAAGCGATGCATCGGGCGCTCGCCGCCGGCGACGTCTTCTGCAGGCATCACGACTTCCAGGTTCTCGATGCGGATGCCGTATTCGCCGTCCTTGTAGTAGCCGGGTTCGTTGGAAACGATCATGCCGGGCTGCAGGGCAACCGTGTTGGGGGCCTTGGAGATCCGTTGCGGACCCTCGTGGACGCCCAGATAGACGCCGACGCCGTGACCGGTGCCGTGATCGTAGTCCAGGCCATGGGCCCAGAGGGCGGCGCGGGCGAAGGCGTCGATAGCCGAACCCGCGGTGCCGGCCGGGAAGCGCAGACGGGCGATGGCCAGATGGCCCCTCAGCACCAGGGTGTTGCGCTGGACCATCTCGGCGGTCGGCTCTCCAATCGCCACGGTGCGGGTGACATCAGTGGTGCCATCCAGATACTGGCCGCCGCTGTCGACCAGGAGCAGTGAACCTGGTCTCGCGCGTTCGTTGCTGCGCTCGGTCGGGCGATAGTGGGGCAGGGCGCCGTGGCCGTTGGCTGCGCCGATGGTGTCGAACGATAGATCCTTCAGCACGCCGGTCGCTTCGCGGAAGCTTTCCAGCTTGGCGACGGCCTCTTTCTCGTCCGGGGGATTGATCTGACCCTCGGTGGCCAGCCAGTGGAGGAAGCGGGTCAGGGCGGCGCCGTCGCGGCGGTGGGCCTCGCGCGTACCGTCGATCTCGACCTGGTTCTTGCAGGCGCGAGGCAGGGTGCAGGGATCCATGCCGCGTACGACCTTGGCGCCGGCCGTCGTCAGGGTGTCGAAATACCAGGCCGAGGATTGGCCGGGATCGACCAGCACGCTCTTGCCGGCCAGATCGGCCAGGGCGCGGTCCAGAGCGTCCGGCGTTTCGAGCGACACCTGGTTGCCCAGCCACGCGGGCAGTTCCTCGGTGATCTTGGCCGGATCGATGAAGACGCGGGCCGTGCCGTCGGCGTTGATGATGGCCTGGGACAACGGCAGGGGCGAGCGGATGACATCGCCACCGCGCACATTGAACAGCCAGGCGATGGAGGCCGGGGCAGTGATCACGGCGGCGTCGGCGCCCAGATTGGCCAGGCTTGCGCCCACGCGGCCGCGCTTGGAGGCAGAGTCTTCGCCGGCATAGTCGACGGGCTGCGGAACGATGGGCGCTGCGGGCTGGGCAGGACGCTCCGCGCCCCAGGCCTCGTCCAGCGGGTTGATGGCGACGGGCTTGAGCTCCGCGCCAACCTTGGCGGCGGCGGCCTTCAGGCTCTCGAGGGCTTGCGGGCTGTGAAGGCGGGCGTCGTAGCCGATGACGGTCCCGGCCTTGGCGGTTTCCAGATAGGCCGAGACGCCGCCCTCAACGAGGTCGCGGATCTCGAACACGCCCTGATCGACCTGTTCGCGCACCTGAAGGGTATAACGGCCATCCACGAAGACTGCGGCGCGGTCGCTCATGATCACGCCCGCCCCGGCCGAGCCGGTGAATCCGCTGGCCCAGGCCAGGCGGTCATTGGCGGCGGGCAGGTATTCGTTCTGATGCTCGTCCTCGTGCGGAACGAGGAAGCCGTCCAGGCCTTGGCGCGCCATGGCGGCGCGGATCAGGGGGACGTGCTGAGGGCCGAAGGACGGGTCGGTGGATTCATCGAAGGTCTGGCGCATGCCTCGATGTAATCCGCCGACCCGAGCCTGGGAAGGGGATGATTATTGCGGCTGGGGCGCCGGTTCCGTCGAAGGCGTACGGCTATCGCCGCTGGCCGCGACGCGGTCGGCTGCGTCCTGGGCGGCCTGGCTGGCGTTGGCGGCGGCACGCTCGGTCTCGCGACGAGCCTCGTCAGCGGCGGCGCCGGCGTTGCGCGCAGCGTTCTCGGCGGCGAACTGGGCCTGCTGGGCGCTGGTGGCGACGCTGGACTGCGCGCCTTCGATCACGCCGGCCGCGCGGCCCTGTTCCTGGGCCTGAAGAAGATCGCTCTGGGTGGTGTCGGCGGGGCGCTGGGTCAACATGAAGGCCACCGCGATCACGGCGACGATGGCCACGATGCCAGCCACGACCCAACCGGTCGTGTTGCGCTCACGGATCTCGATGACGCGCTCGGTCGGCGGGACTTGGGGATCGGTATAGGTCATCGGGCTGTTCCTTGAGCCGGGAAGTCTTGGCTTGGGAACGTGCCCCTGGTCCCCTGGTTCCGCTTGGATCAGGGACGTTGCAGAACCAGTGTCGCCCAGGCGTCGCGGTGAATGCGACTGACCACCTTGAAGCCCCGCGACAGGTAGGCGGCCTTGACCATCCGCTCCTGGGTGCGCAGCAGTCCCGACAGGATCACCGTGCCGCCCGGAACCAGGGCGCGCTTGATGTCCTGGGCCAGGCTGATCAGCGGCCGGGCCAGGATGTTGGCGAACACCAGGTCGTAGGGGGCGTTGTCGGCGACCAGACGGTGGCCAAGGCCCGAGGCGTGGACGAACTTGGCGTTGGCCTGGTTCACCAGCGCATTTTCCCTGGCGATGCGGACGCTTGGTCGGTCGATATCAGTGCCGACGGCCAGCTTGCTACCGGTGCGGGCGGCGGCGATGGCCAGCAGGCCCGTACCGGCGCCGACGTCGAGCACCTTCCTGAACTTGCGGGCCTTGATCAGGCGGTCATAGGCCTGCAGGCAGCCCACCGTGGTGCCGTGGTGGCCTGTGCCGAAGGCCGCCCCGGCCTCGATGCGCAGGTTGACGGTGCTGGCCGGCAGGCGGCCGCGGTCATGCATGCCATAGACGAAGAACCGGCCGGCCTTGACCGGCGGCAGGCCCGACAGCGCCATGGCCAGCCAGTCGGCGTCGGCCAGCACTTCGGTGGTCGCTTTGAGGTCGAAACCGGCCAGCACGCGCGTCAGGCCGTCGGACTCGTCCTGCGTCGTCGGGAAGGCGTCGATCCGCCAGATGTTCTTGTCCTCGTCCTCTTCCAGGATCGAGTAGGTCGCGCTTTCCAGCGCGCTGTCGGAATCAATCGCTTCAGCGGCGGCTTCGGCGTCGGCACGGGCGCCGCGGGCGACGATCTGTTGAGGCGTATAGTCGGTCATGCCGCTCCAGTAGCGATCCTGGAACCGAAAGGCGAGCCTTGGCGCGGCTCTAGTTCAGCGACGCCGGCTCCGACGGCTCGTCTTCGGGCAGGCGAATGTCCATGATGTCGCCTTGGGTCGAGGCCCAGCGGGTCTCTTCACGCGCCGGGCGGGGCGCTACCGCGACAGGCGGCGCGGGCTCGGGGGCGGTGTAGTCCGATGCGGCATGAACGACCGGTTCCGGCTCAACCTCGTATCGGGCCTGGTAGATTTGGCGGGACGGCGCCTCCGCCAGGAAATCGGTCCCGATCACATAGTCCGGGACCTTGCCCGACGGCCAGGCGATAGGGTTGGCGTCCTCCTCGGCATAGGCGCGGTTGGGAGCCAGGGCGTAATCGGAAGCTTCGGTCTGGGATCCCACCTGGAACACCAGACCCAGCGCCACGCCCAGCACGGCCGCGAAAGGCGCGCCATACATCACCGGTCGCGAGCTGGTGAAGGTCTTCAAAGGGGTCAGATCCATGTCCATGACCTGTTAGCGCTCGACGAGCGGTTCCGTTCAATCCGGGCGCCTTGTCGGGACGCGAGCGGGTTAGGCGACAGGTCCAACGGCGCAGCCGACGAAGGGTAGTGCTAGCGAGTCATTGCGGACTTCCCCCTCCGGCGCTTCGCGCCACCTCCCCCGCCAGGGGGAGGTGGCGCGAAGCGCCGGAGACTAAAGGTGAGCTCACGCCTTCTCGACGAAACTGTCGATCACCTTCTTGTCGCCGGCCTTGTCGAAGGCAACCGACAGCTTGTTGCCCTCGACGCTCGAGATATGGCCGTAGCCGAACTTGACGTGGAACACCCGGTCGCCGCGCTTGTAGGCGCTGGCCTTCGACGGCGTCGACACCGCCACCAGACGGCCTTCGCCCTCGATAGGGGCCGAGCGTCCGCCCGAGCCGCCGGCGCGAGGATTGCTCCACGAGGCGCCGCCCGCCATGCGATCCTGAGCCCGCTTCCAGCCGGGGCTGGCATAGCCGGAACCGCCAAACGAGCTCTGGCCCGCATCGTCCCAGCGCGAGGCGGCGGTTTGCTGCATGCCCGGACCGCCGCCGTAATAGCCGGTCTCGGACGCCGCCTCGACATTGGCCAGCGGAAGTTCATCCACGAAGCGGCTGGGAAGCTGGCTGGTCCAGCGGCCATAGACCTGCCGGTTTGCAACGAAGCTGATCCGGGCCTCCTCGCGGGCCCGGGTAATGCCGACATAGGCCAGGCGCCGCTCTTCCTCGAGGCCCTTGGTCCCCTTGTCGTCCATGCTGCGCTGGCTGGGGAAGACGCCTTCCTCCCAGCCGGGCAGGAAGACCAGCGGGAACTCCAGGCCCTTGGCCGAGTGCAGGGTCATGATCCAGACCGCGTCGTCGCCGGCGCCCTTGTCCAGGTCCATGACCAGCGACACGTGCTCCAGATAGCTTTCCAGCGTGTCGAAGGCGCTCATCGACTGGACGAGCTCCTTCAGGTTCTCCAACCGGGTCTGGCTGGTAGGCCCCTTGTCGAGGCGCAGGGCGTCGGTATAGCCGCTCTCTTCCAGCACCGCCTCCAGCACGCGCTGGTGCGGGGTGGTGGCGGCCAAGGCTCGCCAGCGATCGAGGTCGCGCAGGAAATTGGACAGGGCCGTGCGGGTGCGGGCCGGAAGCTCGTCGCTGCCGACCAGAACACGAGCCGACTCCACCGCCGACAGGCTTTCAGCCCGCGCGATGTGCAGCAGTTTCTGCACCGAGGTGTCGCCGATGCCGCGCTTGGGCGTGTTGACGATGCGCTCGAAGGCCAGGTCGTCGTCGGGCGACTGGATCAGGCGCAGATAGGCATGGGCGTCGCGGATCTCGGCCCGCTCGAAGAAGCGCGGGCCGCCGACCACCTTGTAGGGGATCTGCAGCATCACGAAGCGCTCTTCGAAAGCGCGCATCTGGAAGCTGGCCCGGACCAATATCGCCATATGGCTATATTTTCGGCCGGCCCGCTTAGCCTTCTCGATCTCGTCGGCGACCATTCGGCTCTCGGCCTCGCCGTCCCAGACGCCGCTGACCTTGACCTTTTCGCCGCCCATGGCCTCGGTCCACAGGGTCTTGCCCAGGCGGTCCTTGTTGGCGGTGATCAGGCCCGAGGCGGCGGCCAGGATGTGCTCGGTCGAGCGATAATTGCGCTCCAGCCGGACCACCTTGGCGCCTGGAAAGTCACGCTCGAACCGCAGGATGTTATCGACCTCGGCCCCGCGCCAGCCATAGATCGACTGGTCGTCGTCGCCAACGCAGCACACGTTCTGACGGCCCTGGGCCAGCAGGCGCAGCCACAGATACTGGGCGATGTTGGTGTCTTGGTACTCGTCGACCAGCACATATTTGAACCGGGTCTGGTAGTCGGTCAGCACATCGGGATGGCTGGTGAAGATGGTGATGTTGTGCAGCAGCAGGTCGCCGAAATCGCAGGCGTTCAGGATGCGCAGCCGCTCCTGGTACTGACGGTAAAGGGTGACGCCCTTGCCCGCAGCGAACTCGGACCCTTCGGCAGGCGGCACGCGCTCGGGCGTCCAGCCCTTGTTCTTCCAGTTGTCGATCATCCCCGCCAGGATCTTGGGCGTCCAGCGCTTGGCGTCGATGTTCTCGGCCTCGATCAACTGCTTGAGCAGGCGTTCCTGATCGTCATTGTCGATGATGGTGTAGCTGGACTTCAGGCCGACAAGCTCGGCGTGGCGGCGCAGGATCTGGGCGGCCACCGAGTGGAAGGTGCCGAGCCACCGCAGGCCTTCGGCCTCGGCGCCGATGATGTGAGTGATCCGCTCGCGCATCTCGCGGGCGGCCTTGTTGGTGAAGGTCACGGCCAACAGTTCCCAAGGGCGGGCGCGGCCGATCGACAGGATGTGAGCCAGGCGCGTGGTCAGCACCCGCGTCTTGCCGGTGCCGGCGCCGGCCAGGACCAGCACGGGTCCTTCCGTCGTCTCGACGGCCGCGCGCTGCTCGGGGTTCAGTCCGTCGAGATAGCTTGCTTGCCCATGGGGGTCGCCGCCGCCCGGGCCGCGGGGGCGGGCCAGATCGGAGATGCGCGGAGAGGAGAGGTCGCCATGATGAGGGGGCGAGTCGGGGCCAGAAGACATGGAACATATGTAGCACGAACGGTGGCCGGCTTAAGCCCCCCGGCAGCGATTACGGAACCGTCAGCGTTGAACGTCGTTGATCCGACACATCAATAAGGGAGGCCTACATGGCCGAGGGTTCGAGCAATAGCAGCGGCAACAGCGGTGGCGGCAACAGCGCCCTGGCGTTCATCGTCGGCGGTCTGGTGGTGATCGTCGCGATCATCGCCTTCTTTGTCTATTCCGGCGGAATGACCCAGAAGAAGTCGGTCGATGTCAACATCTCGGCTTCTGCGCCCAAGCTTCCGGACGCGCCAAAGCCGCCGGGCAACTAGGCTCGAGGATGAAACACGCGCATTCGCATCACGACGGATCGGGCGGCTGGCTGGCCGGTCTGATCGTACTTGTCGTGGTGGTGACGCTGTTGGTGGCCTGGCGTCTGGGCGGGACGGTGAGCGTTCCGTCCGAGCTTCAGTTCCGGACGCCGTCCGCACCGTCGCGGTCTATGCCAAACCCTCAGCCGTCGCCGTTGCCGACCTCGCCGCGACCCGGCTGATCGGCGCCGGCGCGTCGAAGGGCGAAGACCCTGCAAGCCGAGGCGAGTGGCCGCTCGCCTCGGCCGGTGTCGATCTGCTGGATCAGGGCTGCAAGGCTCATTGCCTCGGCCTGCGCCGCCCGATCGAGGGCGGTCCAGAACTCTGGCTCAAGCGCCAGGGACGTGGCGTGGCCCGCCAGATTTACCGAGCGCTTCTTTAGACTGCCCATGCCTGGTCAAATGCCCCTTGATTAAAGGTGACGCAATGTCATCTTCGACAGGTCCGCCGGAGCATGCCTCATGAACGCCGCCACACAAGCGCTTGATCGATCTGCTGCTTCAAGAGCCGCGTTTCGAGGGCGCGACACCTATCGATTGCAGCCGATGCGGGCCTTGAAAGCCGTGCGGCGACTGATCGCCGACAAGGAAGACACCGTCCAGGTCTTCGAGATCATGCGCGCCCTGGCCGGCAAGGCGACTCCCAATGGCTTTCGCCGCCTGCTGTCGACGCCCGAAGGCGGGCGGATCGCCTATGAACGCGACGAGTTCGCCATGCGTCTTTCGGACAAGACATGGCTGGCCGGTTTCGGACCCGGAACGGTCGGCGCCGCCTATCGGGACTTCATCGCGCCTCGCGGGCTGTCAGCCGAGGGTCTGGCCGACGAGAGCCGCAAGATTCCCGACACCGATATCGACGCGGCCCATCCCCTGGCCTGGTACGGCCGGCGTCTGCGTGACGTCCACGACGTCTGGCACGTGCTGACCGGCTATGGCACGGACGCGTTGGGCGAGGTCTGCGTGGTCGCCTTCTCGTACGCCCAGACCCGCAGCCTGGGCTTCGCGGCGATCGCCCTGGCCGGCGCCCGCGAATTTGGCCGGGCCAGGAATGGCGAGCCCTATGGCGCGGCGATCCGTGAGGCATGGCGCAACGGCAAGGCGGCGGCCTGGTTGCCGGCGGTCGACTATCCGGCGCTCTTCGCCCTGCCGCTGGACGAGGCGCGCCGTAGCCTGGGCCTCGCCCCCAACGCGCTCTATCAGCGCATCCCGCCTGACCGGCGAGACAGGCTGGCCCCAGCGACAGCCGCCTGAGGCCGCTGATTGATCTTGCGAAGATCAGCGTCTAGCGTCCAGCGTTGGGGAGTGGCGGGCGCATGCAATTTTGGTTTGGTCGTCAAAAGCAGGCCGAGGCCGCGCCGCGGCATCGGCAGCCAGCGCCGCCACCGCCGATGCCGGCTCCGCCGGAGGAAGATCCTCTTGAGGCCGTATCCGCGCTTCTGGCAGGCCTGAAGGCCATCCAGAACGGCGCTAAGGGCTTGGCCGCGCGTGGTGGCTGGGTGTTCCTGATCAACGACACCAACGACTTTCTCAGCTGGCACCTGGGTCTCAAACGCTGGTCTGACGACGAGCAGGCCGCCGTCCGGAACATTCTGGACGAGCGCATCGAGCAGTTGTCGGGGCGCTACTACCAGATGTTCATCTGCCCCGAGAAAAGCATCGTCTATCGGGACTATCTGCCCGCCGGCCTCGACGCCGCGGCCCCGTGCGATGACAGGCCAGCCCTGGCCATGGCGCGGATGCGGCCGGACGCGGTGCACTATCTGGCGGATCGTTTCGACGCCCTCAAGCGCCTGGGCATGCTGTTCTTCCGGGGCGACACCCACGTCAACTGGATGGGGGCCTACCACCTCTATCGTGAAACGATCCTGGCGCTCCAGGCCCGCGGCGCGCCGGTCGGACCGCCCCTGACCTTCAGCCACCTCCAGCACTTCGTCGCGGGCATGGAGGGCGATGTACTGATCCAGCTGCCCGAAGCGGCGAAAGACGCGTTCGAGGTCGACGCCTCATTGGCGCGCGTCGGCAATATGCTGGAGCTGGTGATCTCCCATACCCTGCCGGAAGCCCGCAAGCGCGCCCGGCCGGTTCTCACGCCCGAAGGGTTCATCCCCGGCGGCGGCGGACGCGAAACGGTGATCATGGAGCAGGCCGACAAGAGCCTGCCCAAGGCGCTGATCTTCCGCGATTCCACCGCGACCCTTAGCATCGAACTGCTGGCGCAACACTTCTCGCGCTCAGTGTTCGTCTGGCAGGATGGCGATGTGATCGGCGATCTGATCGATAGGGAGCAGCCCGACGTGATCTTGCATTTCGTGGCCGAACGGTTCCTGGCGACCTATCCGCGCTCGACCGCGATCAATCATATCCACAAATAGAGCACCACATAGGGCGGTCAGTCCTCTCGCTTGGCGCCGTCCAGATCGCGTCGCAGCTTGTCGGCGCGAGCCGCTTCCAGCGCCTTGTCAACCTTGGCGCGACCGAACTTGGCGCGGTTCTCGGTGGCGCGGGTCTTGTCCTCGGCTTTGACCTTCGCCTTGCGCGCCCGGTTCAGATTCAGGATCTCGGCCATGGTCAGGGCTTCGCGACCTTGGACGCCGAGAGAGGCTTTGGCGGCGAAGCAGGCCGGATGACCAGGGTCTCGCGAAGTCGCAGGGTTTCGTCCTTCTTGATCACGACGGGCGCGCGACCGGGGAAGACGCAGTTTTGCATGGAGAGCGACTTGCGCAGGATCCAGCTCTTGATGGGCTGATCGTTCGCCTTGCAGCTCAGGCCCACGGTCCAGGCAGGCGAGCCCGCTTCGGCCGGCCAGGCAAAGCCCATAGAACTTCCGGCTTCAAGGGCTGTGTCGGTCGGCACGATGGTCTTGCCGCCCGAGGCGAAGGTCAGGCGGTCCGGGCGGATCAGCCGAATCGAGAACCCGCCATAGCCCTTGGCGTCGTCGCTGCCGCCCAGGCCCAGAGCATCAACCCGCGAGGTGATCCGGGTGTCGAAGTCGATGCGACGAGCGCCATTCTTCAGCGGATAGACCCTGACCCGCGTGGTTTCGCGGGCCACATAGCTCAGCTCGGGTCCAGAGGTGACGATCCAGTCGGCATTGACCGTCAGGGTCCCGCCGCCCTGGGCGTCGCCCTTGAAGCGCTTTTCGCGGATATGGAAGGTCAGGCCCTTCATGAACCAGCCGTCGCCGATCGACTTGCCGTTCACCAGCACCTGGTGCCAGCTCCAGAAGGCGCCCCGCTGGTGCAGATGATCGGCGGGCCTGTCCTCGGTCAGAACGGTTCCGTCCGGCGCATAGAGCGGATGCACGTAGTTCAGCCGGCCCGGCTCGGCGGCCGGGTCCAAAGGCTTGGTTCGATAGACCAGCACTGTCTTGCCCGCTTCGGTGACGGTCACCGCGTCGTCGGTCAGTACGGCGTCGACCTCGGCCCCAATCTGGGGTTCGGCGTGGGCCAGGGTCGCGGACGCCAGCAGGCCTACAGCCGCAGCGAGGGCGAGGATCAGCGTGCGTCGAACCATCAGGCGGCGTCCTTGGCAAGGGCTCGCGCCAGGGCGGGGCGGGCATTGGCGCGCGCCAGCCAGTCGTCATAGACCGCGTGCGGCGGCAACATCTGGCGGGCGAACTGCAGCAGGCTGATAAACACCATGTCGGCCGCCGAGAAGTCGTCGCCCAGCAGCCAGGGCGACTTTTCCAGCGTAGTCCGCAAGCGGTCGTCGAGGGCCTGATAGGTCGCCTTGTCTTCCTCGTCCTGTCGCTGTTTCCAGAGATTGACGACAGCAGGCTCTAGCACGCCGGCATAATAGGCCAGCCAGCTGAGATAGGGACCGCGCAGCGGGTCGCTGACCTGGGGACCCAGGCCGTTGGCCGGAAACTTGTCGGTCAGATAGAGCGCGATAGCAGCGGATTCCGTGATCAGGACGCCATCGTCCAGCAGGGCCGGCACCTGGCCGTGCGGGTGTGGATTGGCCGGATCGCGCGCGCCGGTTCCCGTCGTCGAGCGATAGATGTCGACGGTCTCGACCTCATAGGTCGCGCCCAGTTCCTCAAGCAGCCACAAGAAGCGTGTCGAGCGCGAGCGCGGGGCGTGGAACAGGGTGAGCATGCGGGTTTCCTCTATCTGGGCGCGAACGTAACCGGAACAAAATGTTTGGGCAAGCCAGTCGCCAATCCAATGCGCCGTTGACACCGCTCGTGGCCTGAACGATCCCTTCGCCTCGAACTAGGTAAGGGATTTTGGCATGTATCGGCTCTATTACAGTCCCGGCGCGGCCAGCCTGGCGGTCCACTGGATGCTGATCGAGTTAGGCGTCCCGTTTGAGCTTGAGCTGATCGACACCGAGGCCAGGCAGCAGAAGAGCCCGGACTATCTGGCGCTCAACCCCGGTGGCCTGGTGCCGACCCTGATGGTCGACGGGGCGCCCATGAGCGAAAGCGCCGCGATCCTGATGCTGCTGGCCGAGCGCCATGCCCCGGGCAGCCTTTCGCCGGCGCCCGGCTCGCCGGGACGAGCCGCCTACCTGCAATGGATGATTTATCTGGCCAACACCCTGCTGCCGGCCTTTCGCGCCTGGTTCTATCCAGACGAGCCGGCCTTGGCCGAGGCGAGCGACGCGGCGCGGGGCGTCGCACTCGACCGGATCGAGGCCGCGTGGGACCGTATCGACGCCCAACTGGCCGCGGCCGGTCCCTATCTGTTGGGTGACGCTCTTACCGCCGCCGATTTCCTGGCTGTGATGCTGATGCGCTGGTCGCGCAACATGCCCAAGACCGCTGTCGCCTGGCCTCATATCGACGCTTATCTGACCCGGATGCGCGCCATGCCGTCGCTGCGCGAGGTCCATGCCCGCGAAGGCCTGACCGACTGGATTGACGGCTAGAGCCCTTTCCGACCTGATGGCTTCATCAGGGTCGGGCGAAAAGGGCTCTAAATCAGAAGTTTAGAGCATTTTTCGATCCGATAACCGTTTCACACTTATCGGATCGAAAAATGCTCTAGCCGATCCGACTGGACATCCCGCCGTCCACCGGCAGCACCACGCCGGTGATGAAGCGGGCGTCGTCGGAGGCCAGGAACAGCGCCGCATGGGCCGTGTCCCAAGCCGTACCCATCACCTTGCCGAGAGGCACGCGGGCGTTGCGGGCCGCGCGAACAGCCTCGATGTCCTGACCGCTGGCCTCGGCTATGCCGGTCACGGCCATCGGCGTATCCATCAGGCCCGGCGCGACGGCGTTGCAGCGCACGCCCTTGCCGGCATTGGCCTGGGCCACGCTGGCGGTCAGACGGTTCACGCCAGCTTTTGAAACCTCATAGGCCAACTGCATGCCGCCGGCGATCCCGGCGAGGGACGAGATGTTGACGATAGCGCCCGAGCCCTGGTCGCGCAGTCCGGGCAGGGCGGCCTTGATCGTCCGCCATGTGCCCTTGAGATTGACGTCAAGGATCAGATCGAAGGCCTCGTCGCCCAGCAGATGCGCCGGACCATCGCCTCGTCCGCCGATGCCGACATTGTTGATCAGAATGTCCATGCCACCGAGGTGGGAGATCGCAGCCGCGACAATGGCCGGGCCGGCTTCGGTCTCGCGGATATCGGTGGCGATGGCGAAGGCCTTGCCGCCCTCGGCGGCGATCATCGCTGCGGTCTCTTCGGCGCGGTCGGCCTCGCGATCCACGCACAGCACCCGAGCGCCTTCGCGGGCGAACAACAGGGCCATGGCGCGACCATTGCCCAGGGTCTCGCCCGGCGTCTGGCCCGCTCCGACGATCACCGCGCGCTTGCCCGCCAGCCGTCCGGTCATGGTCAGGCTTTCCGCAGGTCGGGATCCAGGGTCTGGCCGGAGTCCAACTGCACGCCGAAGCTGTTCAGCATCATGCTGACCTGGGTGTACTGGCCAGCCGTGAAGACCACATCCATCGCCTGCTTCTCGCTGAAGTAGGTCAGCAGGGCGGCCCAGGTCGCATCGCTGATGAAGTAGTCGGCGTTGAGTTCGTCGGCCGCGCGGATCAAGGCCGCATCGGCCGGGCTCCAACCCGCGTCCGGGCCGGTCTTGAGCATGACAATCTCGTCTTGCGTCAGGCCGCAGCGCAGGCCGATCTCGACATGCTGCGTCCACTCGTAGCCGCTCTTGCAGAGGAAACCGGTGCGCAGGATCACGATCTCACGTTCGCGCGGCGGCAGGTCGTTCTTCCTGGAGAGGATGTAATTTCCCCACGTCAGGAAGGCCTTCAGGGCCTTGGGCGCGTGGGCCATGGTGCGGAAAATATTGAGCACCGGTCCGGCCGGGATCACGCCGCCGCCGCCCAGGGGAGCGAGAATCTCGGCCTGCTCGGGCGTTAGCCCCTCAGGCGACAGGGGTTTGATCCTGGGCTGATTCAACCGCATCGTTGGCCTCCGCTCGCGCGGTCTGCCGCCGCGCCGCCGCCAGCATCACCTTACGAGTGGGTTCGGTCAAACGGTCGTTTAAGCGGCCTTGTCAAGCGACAGTGGCGAAGGATGCCGGATCGACAAGCTCACGCTCACGCTCACGCCTGCGGACAGGTCCAGTGAGGTCGCATCCAATTGCTTGTGACCAAGGCCTGGACGATGACCGTGCCGAGACCGCCATGCTGGCTCCGTAGAGCACGTTGCGGGCGTTCAGCGGCATGTTCCGTCGGCCGATACCCGAAAAGTCGTGGTGGACCTCGAAGCCGTCGATGGCCGTGTGCTCGGGAATGATCGTTTCGAGCAGGCGCAGGGCAGGGATGTCCCATTGGTCATCGCCCAGCGCATAGAGCAGGCAGCCCATGGTCTGCTGCGGATCGACGGCAGCGGATCGATACCGTTAGGCAAGCTCTACGCGCTTGCCAGCTGCTGTTGTTGCAGCGTTTGGCCGGCCGCCCAACGCGAGAGGCTGAAGAAAATGCCGCGACGCGGAAGATCTCCGGGAAGCTAGAGCATTTTCCGATGAGTGTGAAACGGTTATCGGATCGAAAAATGCTCTAAACTTTTGATTTAGAGCCCTTTTCGCCCTACCCTGATGAAGCCATCAGGTCGGAAAGGGCTCTAGCGACCACCGCCGGTGATTTCCTTGATCATCGCCTGGACAGGGCCCTTGCCGCCGTTGTTCCAGACCACCCTCAGGTGAGCCAGGGTGCGTTCGGCCGCATCATCGAACTTCCATTCGCAGTCGTCGAACCGGCAGCCGTCAAAGGTCGGGGCCTCACCACCGGAGTAGACGAGGCGACAACCGCGAAACTCGCAGTCCGAAAAGACCTCGCCATCTAGGGCGACGGTCTCGTGGTTGTACATCGTCAGGGTGGGCATGATGGGTCTTTACTGATCGTCGGACGGGGGCGGATCGCCGTCGGGGTTTTGCGCCTGCTTGGCGGCGGCTTTTTCCGCGGCCTTCTCGGCGACCTTGCGAGCCTTGGCGCGCTCGCGTTCCTGACGTTCGAAGGAATAGTTGGGGGTACGCGCCATTTAAGACCTCCTTGGTCGCTGGAAGCGCGACGGGCGAGACCCCTAGCGCGCTTTGTGCGCGATGCGCAGTGGAATCCTCCCCCGAGGGGGAGGATTTTATCGAATTAGGTAACGTTGCCGCAGAAACGTTGGATCCGCGAGCAGGCATCTTCCAGCACATCGTTGCTGGTGGCGTAGCTGATCCGGAAGAACGGAGAGAGGCCGAAAGCCGCGCCATGGACCACGGCGACGCCTTCGGTCTCCAGCAATTCGACGGCAAAATCCTCGTCGCTTTCGATGAGCTTGCCGCTCGGCGCTGTCTTGCCGATCAGGCCTGCGCAGGACGGATAGACGTAGAAGGCGCCTTCCGGGGTCGGGCAGTGGATGCCGGTGGCCTGGTTCAGCATCGACACGACCAGGTCGCGGCGTTCCTGGAACAGCTTGGCGTTGGGCTTGATGAAGTCCTGCGTGCCGTTCAGCGCTTCGAGGGCCGCCCATTGCGAGATGGACGACGGGTTCGAGGTCGTCTGGCTGATCATCTTGGCCATGGCCTTGATCAGCGGCTCGGGGCCGGCGGCGTAGCCGATCCGCCATCCGGTCATGGCGTAGGCCTTGGACACGCCGTTCATCGTCAGGGTGCGGTCGTAGAGCCTGGGCTCGACCTGGGCGATGGTGGTGAACTCGAAGTCGTCGAACACCAGGTGCTCGTACATGTCGTCGGTCAGCACCCAGACCTGCGGGTGCTTGAGCAGCACGTCGGCGATGGCCTGCAGCTCGGAGCGGGTGTAGGCGCCGCCCGAGGGGTTGGACGGGCTGTTGATGATCAGCCACTTGGACTTGGGCGTGATGACCTGTTCGAGCGCTTCCGGCGTTAGCTTGAAGCCGCTTTCGGCTGTGGTTTCGACCGGCACGGGCGTGCCGCCGGCCAGCAGGGTCATGTCGGGATACGACACCCAGTACGGGGCAGGGATGATCACCTCGTCGCCCGGGTTCAGGGTGGCGACCAGGGCGTTGAAGATCACCGGCTTGCCGCCCGGCGCGACGTGGACCTGGCTTGGCTTGTAGTCGAGGCCGTTCTCGCGCTTGAACTTGGCGCAGATCGCCGCCTTCAGTTCGGGCATGCCGTCGGGGTCGGTGTACTTGGTCTTGCCGGCGCGGATCGCCGCGATGCCGGCTTCCTTGATATTGTCCGGAGTGTCGAAGTCGGGCTCGCCCGCCGATAGGGCGATGATGTCACGGCCGGCGAGCTTCAACGCGCGCGCCTTGGCGCTGATGGCGATGGTGGCCGACGGTGCGATGCGCCGCAGGGCGGCGGACTCGAGCGACATTCTTGGGACTCCCCTGGGAAATCGGTTTTCAGGATTGCGGCGGTCTTTACGCCTCCACTTGCTGCGGCGCAACGCGGGGAAGGCGCTCTTGCGGCAGGTGAGGCCTTTGGGCGACAGGCCTGTGGCCCTCGCGCGTCTTGCATCGGCCCCAATCAGACGGTAGCGCTACCATCAATAAAAACAATCAGGGCTTTGGACCGTTCGATCGGCCAACCCTGGAGGAAACGCCGGAGCCGTCCTGAAGGATGATTTCGTTCATATTAAACAAGGGGAGGGAGCAGCATGAAAGCTGTCATCGTCGCCGCGTCGCTCGTGGCGCTGGCTGTCGGCGCTGGATCGTCGGTCCTGGCGCGTCAGGACAAGGATGGCGACATCCTGCAGAAGGCCATCAACAAGCCCTCGGCCAACTGGCAAGTCCAAGGCGCGGGTCAGACCAGCAAGCCGGTCAAGGACAAGACGGTGGTCGGCGGCGGTGGGATGCGCGTCGAAGTCGTGGCCGCCAGCGCCCAGCCGTGGGCCGTGGCCGCCCAGCAGCCGATCAGCGGCAAGATCGCCAAGGGCGACACCTTGCTTCTGGCCTTCTGGGCCAAGGCCGAGAGCGTCGACGGCGGGCCGGCCACGGCGACGATCTCGGGCGCGCGGATACAGCAGTCCATCGCGCCCTATGACGCCGCCCTGCAGGGCTCGGTCAAGGTCGGCGGCGAATGGGCGATGCACACGGTGCCGGGCAAGGCGGTCATCGACATCCCGGCCGGCGGCGGCAACGTCTCGCTGCATCTGGCTTCTGCCAGGCAGACGGTGGTGCTTGGGCCGGTGTTCGTGCTGGATTTCGGTCCGGACTACGACCTGTCGAAGCTGACCAACTAGTCGCGACGCTGTTGGCGAAGGCCGCCTCTGGAGCATTTTCCGATAAGTGTGAAACGGTTATCGGAAAAGGCTCTAAGCTTATGATTTAGAGCCTTTTTCGCCCGACCCTGATGAAGCCATCAGGTCGGAAAGGGCTATAGCAAGCCAAGCCGATCAGCCCGCGCGGGTCTCAAGATCGACCTGACCGTGCAGCATCGGAACGATATGGCCCCAAAGGCGCTCGATTTCCTGGCTGGCTGCCGATCCGGGCTCCCACTCGCAGACCGAGCGGCCATGGGCGATCGACTGCTGGAAGGCGGCGCGGGCGCGCAGGCCGATGGGCGCCACCGGCATGCCGGCGAAGCGCAGGGCCTCGGCGGCCTTGGTGACGCTGGTCGGCTCCACGCCATTGCGGCGGGGTGGGGCCTGGTTGAGGACGATCACCGCCTTCTTGCCCAGGCGCCGAACGGCCTCGGCCGAGCGCGCTACGGAAGCGATGTCCAGGAACGTTGGGCGGCAGACCAGCACGCAGAGGTCGGCGCACTGCACCGCCTGCAGCACGTCGGTGTCCGGCGCGGCCGGGGTGTCGACGATCAGCAGGTCCAGGCCGGAATATTCGGCGTGGGTCTTGGTCTGAAAGAGCTTGCCGGCGTTGATTTCCATCAGGGCCGGGCCGGGGTCCAGGCGAGCTTTCATGACATCGGTCGCGGAACGCTGCGGATCAATGTCGGCCAGCATCGTCTTCATCCCCGCCAGATGGGCGGTGATGGCCAGGTTTACCGACAGCGTGGTCTTGCCGGCCCCGCCTTTGCGAGAAATCACAGCGACGGTCTTCACGTCCGTAACTCCAGTTCAGACACGGTATTGCCCCTACCGGCCTGTGGATAAGTAACAGTGTAATGTGAAACCTTAGCAACCGAATTGTCGTCGCAGGCGAGTGCCGCCCTTTGAAAAACAAGGGTTAGGGGCTGCGGCGTGGTTAATTCGCCCGCCATTGAGGCGCCATGCGAGTCGCCAATGCTTGACCCACTGGCGCCCATGGGCGAGGCAGGGGGCGTGATGCGCCGCCTCATCGAGTTCGTGACGAATATGGACGCCCGCGCCTGGCGCACGGTGGCGGTGTCCTTTGTGCTGTTCGGCGGGGTTGGGATCGTCTTCCTGTTCGGCGCCCGGATGCTGGGCCTGGACGGAGAAATGGCTGTCGAGCATTGGCTGGGCGCTGCTCATGGTCCCTGGGCTCTGCCGGTGGCGGTAGGGGCTTTCGCCGCCCTGGCTTTCATCGGCGTGCCGCAGTTCGTGCTGATCGCCGCGGCGGTGGTTGCGTTCGGACCAGTGACGGGCTTCGCCTACAGCTGGATCGGCACCCTGGTCTCGTCGCTGGTCGGTTTCTGGCTGGGTCGGGCTTTCGGAGCCAAGGTGTTGCGCGACTTCGCAGGCGAAGGCGTGGCCAAGTTCATGAAGCTGATCGGCAAGAACGGCTTTCTGGCCAGCCTGATCGTGCGGCTGGTGCCCTCTGCGCCCTTCATCGTCGTCAATATGGCGGCGGGCGTGACGCCGATGAAACTGCGCGACTTCGCGGCGGGCACCGCCATCGGCATCGTCCCGAAGATCGCCCTGACCGCCTTTGCCGGCAATTCGATCGTCCAGGCCATGCGAGGCGGCGGCACGCAGCATATCGTGCTGCTGGTTATCGCGATCACCATCTGGATCGTCGCGGGCCTGGTGGCCCGCGCCTGGCTCAAGAAGCGCGAGGCGGCTGACTAGCCAGCACGGCTGGCTCCTGCGCGTCCGGCAACCCCAGGGCTTCGCGCGTCGCGGTTCGCCAGGCGCGACTACGGAAGCATGAGCTTCAATAGTCGCGCGGTCTATCAGCGCTACACGGGCTGGTATGACGCCAACCCGGCGCATCTCGCTCCCGCGCCGCCGGCCGAAACGGGCAAGCGCTATGTCACGGCGATGGGCGGGGCCGACAAGGTCAAGGCCATGGCCGCCGACGCCACCCTGACCGTGGCCCGCCCCGTGTTTCTCGACTCGCTGTTCCGGGGAATGCCTCTGCTGCCCAAGATACTGGCCGGCGAGGTCAAGCTCGAGGGCGATCGGGCCGCCATGGGCGGCTGTCGGGGTGGTTTGACGCCTTCCCGAACGATTTTCCGATCGTGACGCGCCTCAAATAGTTTGATGTTTGGATGGAAGTTGCGTTGCGTGCGGCCAATCGCGCTCTAGGCGCAAAATGCTTGCTGGATTTGGGGGCGATGTGTAGAAAGTACGCATGAACGTCGCGCGCACTCTGCTTCTGCTTCGGCTTACCAGCCCCTGGGCGCTCTAGGGTCACGCATCGTCGTGGCCGGGCGCGCAGGGGATGATTTACCCGCAGCCGCCCGCACGCAGACACCTTCCGACGAGTAATCAAATGACCTCCGTATCGTCCACCCCCTCGTCTTCGGGGGCTTTCGACAAGCGCGACAACGTCGTGATCTTCGACACCACCATGCGCGACGGCGAGCAATCGCCCGGCGCGTCGATGTCGCATGACGAAAAGCTGGAACTGGCCAAGATCCTCGAGGAAATGGGCGTCGATGTCATCGAGGCCGGCTTCCCGATCGCCTCGAATGGTGATTTCGAGGCGGTGCGCGAGATCGCCAAGATCGTCAAGAACTCGACCATCGCGGGCCTGTGTCGCGCCCATCAGGTTGATATCGACCGCTGCGCCGAAGCCCTGAAGGGCACTCAGCGCGGGCGGATTCATGTGGTTATCGCCACCAGCGACCTGCACATGAAGCATAAGCTGCAGATGGAGCCGGACGCCGTCATCGACGTGATCGCCCGCTCGGTGACCCATGCCCGCAACCTGCGCGACGACGTGGAGTGGTCGGCCGAGGACGCCACCCGCAGCGACCGCCAGTTCCTGCGCCGCGCGATCGAGACCGCCATCAAGGCCGGCGCGACCACGATCAACCTGCCTGATACCGTCGGCTACACCTATCCGTCGGAATATGCCGACCTGTTTGGCTGGATGACCCAGAACGTCGAGGGCGCCGACAGGGTGATCTTCTCGACCCATTGCCATAACGACCTGGGCTTGGCTGTGGCCAACAGCCTGGCCGGCGTTCAGGGCGGAGCGCGCCAGATCGAGTGCGCGATCAACGGCCTGGGCGAGCGGGCCGGCAACGCCGCCCTGGAAGAGATCGTCATGGCCCTGAAGGTGCGCGGCGACCGCCTGCCTTACGAGACCAAGATCGACACCACCCACATCACCCGCGCCAGCCGCTATGTCTCGGCCATCACCGGTTTCCCGGTGCAGTACAACAAGGCCATCGTCGGCAAGAACGCCTTCGCGCATGAAAGCGGCATCCACCAGGACGGGATGTTGAAGAACCGCGAAACCTACGAGATCATGACCCCGGAATCGGTCGGCCAGGCGCCGTCCAGCCTGGTTATGGGCAAGCACTCAGGCAGCCACGCCTTCCGCGCCAAGCTGAAGGACCTGGGCTACGAGCTGGGTCATAACGCCCTGAAGGAGGCTTTCGGCCGCTTCAAGGACCTGGCCGACCGCAAGAAGCATGTCTACGACGACGACATCATCGCCCTGGTCGACGACGCCCTGGCGCGTGGCTCGGAGAAAATCCGCGTTCTGCACCTGCGCGTGGTGGCCGGCACCGAAGGCCAGTCGGCCGAGTTGACTCTGGATGTCGACGGCCAGGAACGCACCGCCGAAGCGACCGGCGACGGTCCCGTGGACGCCGTGTTCAACGCCATCCACAAGATCGTGCCCCACAGCGCCGCCCTGCGCCTGTTCCAGGTGCATGCAGTGACCGAAGGCACAGACGCCCAGGCTCAGGTCTCGGTGCGTCTGGAAGAGGATGGCCGCATCGCCACCGGCCAGGCCGCCGATACCGACACGCTTACTGCCTCTGCAAAGGCCTATGTGAACGCGCTCAATAACCTCTTTGCCCGCAAGGAAAAGAGCCGCCCCGAGGCGGCGATCGCCAGCGGGTTCTAAGCAGCCCGGCTGCGGCTCCAGGGACGCGTCGCCAGGATCTCCGCCGACAGATAGGCCTGCGGTTGGGTCTCCAGGCCCAGGTCGCGGAGGCTGTCGCAGAGCATCCTGTGCGGCGCTTCGTCGAGGAACGCTCCGGCGTCGATGATCAGCGTACCGCCGGGACGCAGCATCGACATGGTCGAGGCCGCGATGGCGCGCGCGTCGGCCAGGGTCTCGCAGCCCAGGATCAGCAGAACGTCGCTTTGCTCGTCGGCCGCGCGGCAGGTGGCGCGACGCGCCGCCTCGACGCGCTGATAGCCGCGTCGCCATAGCTGACTCATCGCTTCTCCCGCATCGGGCCCGGCCACGGCCACGAAGCAGAGCGGCGTGGCCTGAGCCAGGTCCAGCATACGGTCGAGCACGGGGTTGATCCCTTGCGTCGGGACGCCGAGCAGGAACTGGGCGGCCTGCCTGATGGGATGGAGCGACATTGTCGAACTGCCTTCTACTGAAACGGCCCGTCACGCGACGAAGCCGATGCAGCGTTTTGCGCCCAGGCCCCGAAAGGGCTCCATTCGAAAACAGCCCGCCCGCATAAGAGCGGCGTAAGGAAACGGTCGATGACCTTGAGGTTCGGCGACAACCAGAACGTCCTGCCCGCCAACTGGCGGAAAATCGGCGCCCGCACGGCGGCTCTCGGTTTTGACATGCCATCCGAGGCCGACGCCGGCGCGATGTTGCGACTGCTGGCGACCTCCAAGCCCGGCGGACTTTTTCTGGAGCTCGGAACGGGCACGGGCCTGGCCACGGCCGCTCTTGTGGCAGGCATGGACGCCGCCGCGTCCCTGGTCAGCATCGACAACGACGCCCGCGTCCAGGCCGTGGCGCGCGAGGCGTTGGGTCAAGACCCGCGCGTAACCTTCGTGGTCGCCGATGGTCTGGACTTCTTGCGCGGGCAGGCGGTGGGGGTCTTCGACCTGATCTTCGCCGACGCCTGGCCCGGCAAGTACGACGGTTTGGATGAAACCCTGGCGTTGCTGGCGCCGGGCGGGCTTTATGTGGTCGATGACATGCTTCCCCAGCCCAATTGGCCGGACAATCACCAGGCGCGGGTTGACGATCTGACCGCGCGCCTCAAGAGCCATGCCGACCTCACGGCTGTCAGCCTGTCCTGGGCTTCGGGTTTGATCCTGGCGGCGCGACGGCCATGATCTGGATTCCCATTACGATCGCCGCGGCCGCCCTGCAGGTCGCCCGCAACGCCGCCCAACGCTCGGTCATGGGTGGGGCGGGGCCGTGGGGCGCGACCCTGGTGCGGTTTCTGTTCGGCTTGCCATTCGCGACCCTGTTTGCGGCCGTCGCCTGGCTGCTGACCCCGGGCGCCCAAGCCCATCCGACCGCTTGGTTCTGGCTGGCCTGCGCCTTGGGCGCGGGCGCGCAGATGGCCGCAACGGCGGCCCAGCTGGTCGCCATGCACCGCTCGACTTTCGCTCTGGGCACAGCGATGCAGCAGAGCGGCCTGCCGTTCGCTCTGGTGTGGGGGGCCTTGCTGTTTGGCGACCACATCAGCGCGCTGATGTGGACCGGCGGGTTGATCGCGTCAGCGGGGCTGGCCGCCCTGACCTGGCCGAGGGGCGATGTCGTCATGCGGCGCGGCGCGGCGCTGGCGGGCCTTGGCTCCGGCGCGCTGTTCGCGCTCAGCGCCAATTGTTTCCGTCAAGCCAGTCTGACCCTCGATCCCGCGCATGCGGTGGTTTCGGCCTTCGTCACGGTGATGGTGGTGCAGGCCATCCAGACCGTGGTCCTGACCAGTTTCCTGGCCGTCCGCAATCCCGCCGCCCTGACAGCGGTGGTTGCGGTCTGGCGACAATCGCTGGGCGCCGGTTTCTGTGGAGCGGCGGCCTCGGGCCTGTGGTTCACGGCGATGGCGCTGAGCCCCGTGGGGCCTGTTCGGGCGGTCGGCGTGATCGAAATGCCCATTGCCGCCTTGGCCGGGCGGCGTCTGTTCGCGGAGCGCCTGACCCGCCTTCAGATATTCGCTGGACTGATCACGGCGGCCGGCGTGATCATGGCTGCGGTCGGCTAGATTTCGCCATGATACAGTGCTTGGCGACCCTTGCGGAAATTGCCTTTGGACGAGCCGCGAATAGACCTTGAAATCAACGCTTTCGCAGGGCAAACGGGCGATGTCGACGCGCTTTGGGGGGTGTCAGGCGACGGCGCGGCCACGGGGCGGCGCTACCGTCGTGTCCCGGAGCACGAAGACCCAGATGAGACGGCGATTCCGGGGAATCATGTTGTCCTTGTTCGGTAGTGGGTTAGGAGAGATTCGCGCATGAAGTCCGCTTCGTGCGCCGGACCGTTCTCAACCCGCCCTTGTCTTGAATTGCCGCGTCTTGCCCCTCTATCCCTCAGTCAGGGCTTTCAATGTTTTCTTCCCTCTTCGGCGTGATCTCCAACGACATCGCCATCGACCTTGGTACGGCCAACACCCTTATCTATATGAAGGGCAAGGGCATCGTTCTGAACGAACCGTCGGTGGTGGCGCTTCGCAATGTCGGTGGTCGCAAGATCGTCCACGCCGTGGGAATAGAGGCCAAGCAGATGCTGGGCCGCACGCCCGGCCACATGGAAGCCATCCGTCCGATGCGCGACGGGGTCATCGCCGACTTCGAAGTCGCCGAAGAGATGATCAAATATTTCATCCGCAAGGTTCACAACCGCAAGGGCTTCGTGAACCCCAAGGTTATCGTCTGCGTGCCGTCGGGCGCTACCGCTGTCGAGCGTCGCGCTATCAATGACAGCTGCCTGAACGCCTCGGCCCGCCGCGTCGGCCTGATCGACGAGCCGATGGCCGCCGCGATCGGCGCCGGCCTGCCGATCCACGAGCCCACCGGCTCGATGGTCGTCGATATCGGCGGCGGCACTACCGAGGTGGCCGTGCTGTCGCTGTCGGGCATTGTCTATTCACGTTCGGTCCGGGTCGGCGGCGACAAGATGGACGAGGCGATCATCAGCTACATGCGTCGCCACCATAATCTGCTTATCGGCGAGACGACCGCCGAGCGCATCAAGAAGGAAATCGGCACCGCCCGGGCTCCGGCTGACGGCGAAGGCCTGTCGATCGACGTCAAGGGCCGCGACCTTATGCAGGGCGTGCCGCGCGAAGTCCGCATCAGCGAGAAGCAGGCCGCCGACGCCCTGGCCGAACCGGTCGGGCAGATCGTCGAGGCCGTGAAGGTCGCGCTGGAAGCCACACCCCCGGAACTGGCCTCCGACATCGCCGACAAGGGCATCATGCTGACGGGCGGCGGCGCGCTGCTGCGCGGCCTGGACGCCGAGATCCGCGACCACACCGGCCTGCCGGTCACCGTGGCCGATGATCCGCTGTCCTGCGTGGCCCTGGGCTGCGGCAAGGTGCTCGAGCATCCCAAGTGGATGAAGGGCGTGCTGGAATCCACCCTGGCCTAGGCCTAAGTTCCGACAAAGGCGCCTGGGGGGCGTCGGGAGAAACCGTCAGTGCCCTTTCGCGAAGGTCCCCTCGGCGACCTGAAAGTGCCGCTCACCTGGACCGCGGCCGTGGCGCTTATCGTCGCGGTCGTGATCGCGGTGGCGTTCCTGCTGGCGGACCGGCGCGAGACGCTCCAAGACCATGCCTATGGCGTGACCCGTCAGACGGTCGACACGGTGTCGAAGCCGGTCAGCGGCGTCATCGCCGCACCGGGACGCTGGACGGGCCTGGGGCTTGATTTCGCCCGTAGCTACTTCTTCACCGCTTCGGAAAACCGTCGGTTGAAAGCCGAGATCGCCGATCTGCGCCATTGGCGCGATCAGGCGCTGGCGCTGCAGGACACCAACGACCGTTACAAGTCGCTGCTGGGGCTGAAGACTGATCCGCCGATTCCGATGGCCTCGGCGCGCGTGGTCAGCGACAGCAGGGGGCCGTTCGCCAATACTCGCCTGGCCGACGCCGGCTCGGAAAAGGGCGTGCTGGTCGGCAATCCTGTGCTCAATGAGCGTGGCCTGGTAGGCCGCATCGTTGGCGTTTCGCGCGGGGCCAGTCGGGTGCTGCTGCTGACCGACATCGCCTCGCGCACTCCGGTGATGATCGACCGCACCAACGCCCGCGCTATCCTGACCGGCGATGGCGGCCCCAACCCCAAGCTGGAATATCTGCGCGGCGTCGATCCGATCCAGGAGGGCGACCGGGTCGTGACCTCCGGCGACGGCGGCGTGGTGCCGCGCGGCCTGCCGGTGGGCGCGGCGGTGAAGGGTCTGGACGGTCGCTGGCGCGTGGTGCTGTTTGCCGACGACGCGGCCATAGACTTTGTCCGCATCCTGCTCTTCAAGGACTTCGCTCAGCTGGCCGACGAAAAGCAGTTGCAGACCCGCACCCTGCCGCCAGTGACGACCGAAGATCCGCAGACTTCGATCCTCAGCGCGCCAGCTCCCATCGCGAAGCCGCCGGCTGCTCCGGCCACGACCGCGCCAGCCGCAACCTCGACGCCTAAACCACCCCCGCCCAAACCTGCTGCGCCCAAACCTGCTGCGCCCAAACCTGCCGCTCCCAGGCCCGTGACGCCAACGCCGGTCGTCGGGGCGCCGCAATGAGCATGCGCGGCGCCAAGCCTCTGCACCCGGCGCGCTGGCTGGGTATTCCGCTGCTGGTCTGCATAGGGGCGACCATCGTGTTTTCGGCGCCGCTGCGCATTTGGGGCCTGCAACTGCCCGAGCCGGTGTTCGCCATGATCCCGGCGTTCGCCTGGGCCCTGATCCGACCGTCGATCCTGGCCCCGTTCGCCATCCTGCTGCTCGGTCTGTTTCTCGACCTGTTCTGGGGCGGACCAACGGGACTTTGGGGCCTGTCCCTGCTGGTCGCCTATGCCATGGTGCTCATCGCCCGCAACATGATGACGGGTCAGAGCCGACCGATGATGTGGGCTTGGTTCGCGGGCGTCACCGCCGTGGCGATGGGCGCGGGCTTCCTGTTCTCGATGCTGGATAGCCTGGCCATGCCCAGCTTGCTGGCCGTGTTCTGGCAGTTCCTGGCCACGGCGCTGCTGTTCCCGTTCGCCCACCGCCTCGTCGATCGCTTCGACGATGCCGACGTCCGTTTCCGGTAGGGCGATGAGCGAACCGTCAATCCTGTTTTTCGAGGTCAATGAACGCCAGGGGGTCTTCCACCGGCGCGCGTTCCTGATGGGCGGCTTGGCGGGCGCTGGTCTGCTGGCCTTGGGCGGTCGTCTGGCGCAGCTGCAGCTGGTCGAGGCTCAGCGGTACCAGAAGCTATCGGCCGGCAATCAGTTCAACTACCGCCTGATGCCGCCGCCGCGCGGCTTGATCCTCGACCGTAACGGCGTTCCCCTGGCGTCCAACCGGCCAAACTTCCGGCTGATGATCACCAAGGACAAGGGCATGGATGTCGAGGCCGCCCTCGACGACCTGTCCAAGCTGGTGCCCATCGATGGCTCGCGCCGCGCTCGCCTGATCAAGGACATCGCCCGCGCGCCCCGCAAGGCGCCGGTGGCGATCATGGAAGACATGAGCTGGGAAGAGTTCTCCCGGGTCAATATCCGCGCGCCGGAACTGCCGGGCGTCACCGCCGACATGGGCGAGGTGCGGGTCTATCCGTTCGGCGGAGCCTTCGCCCACGTGATCGGCTATGTCGCCAAGGTCTCGGACCGCGACCTGACGGCGGCCGAAAAGGACCCGACCCAGGATCAGGATCTGCTGCACCATCCCGGCTTCCGGATCGGCAAACAGGGCGTGGAGAAGGCCTTCGACATCGACCTGCGAGGCCGCGCCGGCGCGACCAAGGCAGAGGTCGACTCCCTGGGCCGTGTCGTGCGCCTGGACCCCGAGGGGGATATCCGGCCGACGCCGGGTAAGGAAATTCGCCTCACCCTCGACGCCGACATCCAGAACCGCGCCCTCGAGGTGATGGGCGAGGAGAGCGGCGCCATCGTGCTGATGGACTGCCGCAACGGCGACATCTTGTGCATGGTCTCGGCGCCCAGCTTCGACGCCAACCGCTTCGTCAAGGGACTTAGCGGCCCGGAATACAAGGCGCTGTCGGAATACGAACGCAAACCCCTGCTCGACAAGTCGATGACCGGCACCTTCCCGCCGGGCTCGACCTTCAAGCCGACCGTGGGCTTAGCGGCTCTTACCGCCGGCATCGATCCCGAGGTGCGGATCAATTGCGGCGGCAGCTGGTACTATGGCGGCCGCACTTGGCGGTGCTGGGAGCCGCGCGGCCACGGCTCGCAGAACCTGCACGACGCGATCAAGAACTCGTGCGACGTCTATTTCTATCAGACATCGCTGAAGATCGGCCCCGACGCCATCGCCAACGCGGCGCGGGCCGTGGGTTTCGGCCAGCTGTTCGACATCGGCATTCCCGGCCAGAAGAAGGGTAACGTCCCCGACCGGGCCTGGAAGAAACGGGCCTTTAAGAAAAATCCCGCCAACCAAATCTGGTTTCCTGGCGAAACCCCTAGCTACGCGATCGGGCAAGGGGCCCTGACGGTCAACGCCCTCCAGCTGGCGGTAATGACCGCGCGCCTGGCCAACGGCAAGAAGGCCCTGACCCCGCGCCTGATCAAGTCAGTCGGAGGGGTCGAGCAGCCCAGTGGCGCGGCTGTGCCCGACCTGCCGTTCTCGGCCGAGCATCTGGCCTATGTGCGGGGCGCCATGGCCGCCGTCGCCAACGACGTGCGCGGCACGGCCTATCGGCAAAGCCAACTCGGCCTGGGTGACGTGCAGATGGCCGGCAAGACCGGCACGGCCCAGGTCCGCAGCTATGACGGGGTGGCCAACCGCAAGGGCTATGCGACGACCTGGAGGCTCAGGGACCACAACCTGTTCGTCGCCTTCGCCCCCTATGACGATCCGCGCTACGCGGTATCGGTTATCATCGAGCACGGGGGCCTGGGCGGCGCCGTCGCCGGCGCGCCTCGGGCGCGCGAGGTGATGCGCGTGGCCCTGCTGAAGGATCCGGAAATTCGCGCCCGCATCGAAAAGCCAATGCCCTTGCCCGACGTCCCACCCGAAGAGGTAATCGAAGGCGCTGCGCCCGAGGATCCGATCGTGAGCGCGCCGCCGCCGGCCGCGCAGCAGGAGCCGCAAGAATGACCCTTAGCGGCGGCCTCAGCCGGCCCGGCGAACGCGACCGGCCGATTATCAAGTTCATGGAGATCGACTGGACGTTCTGTCTGGCGCTCTGCCTGATCGCCGGCGCGGGCGCGCTGATGCTGTTCTCGATCGCCGGCGCCTCGTGGGAACCCTGGGCGGCCAAGCATCTGGTGCGCTTCGGCATCTATTTCGTGATCATGATCGTGTTGGCCATGGTCGACCTGCGCCTGTGGTTCATTATCGCCTATCCGGTCTATGTTGCAGGTCTGGTCCTGCTGGTCGCCGTTGAAGTGGTCGGCGACACCTCGCTCGGCGCCCAGCGCTGGCTGTCAATTGGCGGCTTCCGCTTCCAACCCTCCGAAATCATGAAGGTGGGCCTCGTCCTGGCCTTGGCCCGCTACTATCACGGCCTATCCGCCGACAGCGCCCGGATGTCTTGGCGCCTGCTGGTCCCGGCGCTGATGATCGGCGCGCCCGTGCTGCTGGTGGCCCACCAGCCAGATCTTGGCACGGCGGTGCTGATCGCGGCCACGGGCCTGGCGATCGTCATCCTGGCGGGACTGTCGTGGAAGATCATTGTCGCGGGTGTAGTGGGGGCGCTTGTCGCCCTTCCGCCCTTTGTGCTGTTCGTGCTGCACGAATATCAGCGCAACCGCATCCTGACCTTCATGAACCCGGAGAGCGACCCGTCAGGCAAGGGCTACCAGATCGTGCAGTCCAAGATCGCCCTCGGCTCGGGCGGCTTGATGGGCAAGGGCTTTGGCCTGGGCTCACAGAGCCAGCTGAACTTCCTGCCCGAGAAACAGACCGACTTCATCTTCGCCACCCTGGCCGAGGAGTTCGGCTTCGCGGGCTGCTTCAGCGTTCTCTTCCTGTATGGCGTCGTGATCTTCATGGCCCTGCGCATCGCCTCGATCAGCCACAGCCATTTCGGGCGCCTGGCGGCGGCCGGGACCACGGCCACCTTCGCGCTCTATGTGATGATCAATGGCGCCATGGTCATGGGTATGGCTCCCGTGGTCGGCGTGCCCATGCCGATGTTGTCTTACGGCGGCACCGTGATGTTGACGGTGATGATCGGCTTTGGCCTGGTGCAGGCCGTGCGAGTGCATCGCTACACCGAAGTGACCAGCGGCAAGGGCTCGCTGATGTAATGCAGAACGAGGCCGCCGAACCGCTGCCTGTCCTGACGACGCCGCGTCTCAAGCTGCGCTGCTTCCGTATCTCGGACGCACCCGTCCTGGCCGCCAACCTCACCCCGGCCGTTACCCGTTGGCTGGCGACCTGGCCGGACCCGGTGTCCGTCGCATTGGCCGCCGAGCGGATCGCAACCGCGCGCCAGGGCGCGCTGGCCGGATGGCACGTGGGCTATGCGATCGAGCGGTTGTCCGACGGCGTCTTGATCGGCGGCTTCGGCGGCGGAACCGCCGACGCCCCGGACCCTGTCGATGTCGGCTATCATCTGGCCGAGCATGCCCATGGCCAGGGCTACATGGTCGAAGCGGGGAGGGCGGCCATCGCGGCGATGTGGGATCTGCTGCCGATGCGGGTCATCGAGGCAGTCGCCCAGCGTGAGAACGCAGCGTCTTTCGCGATCATGCGGCGCCTAGGCATGACCCCGACGGGCCAGCGCCTGGTCCATTCGCCGGCGCGGGACCGCTGGGAGTGGTGCGGCGTTCAGGCGATCGGTCGGCCGACCTAGGACTTCAGGAAACCAGCGCAGCCTCGGTGGCGCGGACCAGTCCGTCGATGACCCCCGGCTCGGTTGAGGCGTGACCGGCGTCCCAGATGATGTCGAAGCGGGCCTGCGGCCAGGCCTTGTGCAGCTTCCAGGCGCTGTCTAACGGTGTGACCACGTCAAAGCGGCCCTGAACGATCCAGCCCGGTATGTGCTTGATCTTGTCGATGTTCTTCAGGATCCAGCCGTCGTGATCGAAGAAACCCCGGTTGGTGAAGAAGTGGCATTCGATCCGCGCGAAGGCGATGGCGAAGTCTTCTTCGTTGAATTTCGGGGGGCGGGCCTCCGGTCCTCGCAGTGAGATGGTGTCGCCTTCCCACTGGCTCCAGGCGGCGGCGGCTTCCAGCTGAACCTTGCGGTCCTGGGCCACCAGTCGCCGGTGATAGGCGCTCATCAGGTCGCCGCGCTCTTCCTCCGGGATAGGCGCCAAGAACCGCTCCCAGGCGTCGGGAAACAGCATCGACGCGCCTTCCTGGTAGAACCAGCGCAGTTCCTTCTCGGTCAGCAGGAAGATGCCGCGCAGCACCAGACCCTCGACGCGGTCGGGATGCTTGATGGCGTAGGCCAGGGCCAGGGTCGAACCCCAGGAGCCGCCGAACACCGTCCACTTCTCGACACCCAGATGCTCGCGAAGGCGTTCGATGTCCTCGATCAGGCTCCAGGTGGTGTTGTCCTCGAGGCTGGCATTGGGGCGCGAACGTCCGCAGCCGCGCTGGTCGAACAGGGTCATGCGCCATTTGGCCGGGTCGAAGAACCGCCGCATGGTCGGATTGACCGCCCCGCCCGGACCGCCGTGCAGGATCACGCAAGGCTTGCCGCGCGGGTTGCCGCATTCTTCGTAATAGATCTCATGCGGGCCGCCCGTGGGCATCCAGCCGAACGAATAGGGCTCGACTTCGCGAAACAGGCCGCGCCGGCCGGTCGAGGACATGACGATGGAGGAGGCGTTACGATCCATCCCCAGAACCTAGCGCGCTTCACGCCCTCCTGTGAACGGAAGATCGATCTTGAAGCCTTCAGGGATACGCAAGCTCGCCGAGTTGCTATCTTCCGCTGATGGACTCGCCTGAAGATCTGACCGACGAAGAGCTGCTGGGCATGCTCACCCCGCGCCAGCTGGCCGAACTGGACCGCACCATCGGCGAGACCTTCGCCGACGGCGGCGTGGATCGCGCCGAGGCGCTGTTCGCCCTGGCCCAGGTCTATTCGATGCGCGCCGCCGAGCGGGACGAGACCTCCGCCCTGGCCATGCTGCAGCTGGCGGCCGCGATGCGCCGCCGGGCCCAGGTGCTGGCTGGCGGCGGGGCCTGACCAGTCAGGCCGGAAAGCGCCGATCCAGCCAGTCGAGAATGGCGGTGTTCACCTCCGCCGGCTTCTCCTGCTGGGTCCAGTGACCGCTGCCCTCGATCAGCACCTTTTCCAGATCCTCGATCTGCTCGCCCATCCGGTCGCAGAGCGAGGGCGGCAGGACCACGTCGTGCTCGGCCATGATCATCAGGCAGGGCATGCCGTCGATGCGTCGCGGCAGGTGTTCTGACCGCTCCCAGTTGCGGGTGAAGTTGCGATACCAGTTGATGCCGCCGGTAAAGCCGGTGCGCTCGAAGCTTTCGGTGAATACCGCCAGTTCCTCCGGGCGCAGGAACTGCAACGGATCATTGGCCGGATCGTAGCGCGCCAGGCCTTCTTGAAGCGCCAGGCTGCGGCGCTCGGCGGGACGGGCCTCGAAGGCCTCCACGCCATCGGCGGGCGCGCGCATGAAGAAGCGGATGGTCTTGCCCGGATCGGCGCCAAGCTGAGCGTCGGCGACGCCGGGCTTCTGGAAATGGACGATATACATCTCGTCGCCATAGGCGTGGCGGAACATCTCGATCGGATCCACCGGCAGGCGCGGTACGAACGGTGTGTTGAGGCCAATGATCCCGGCGCAGCGCGTCGGGTGCAGCAACGGCATGGCCCAGACGATGATGCCGCCCCAGTCGTGACCGCAGAATACCGCCTTTTCGACGCCCAGGTGGTCGAGCAACCCGACCAGATCGCCGGTCAGATGCTCCATGTCATAAGCCTGGAGGGCCTCGGGACGGTCGGTGAGGCCATAGCCGCGCTGATCCGGCGCGATTACCCACCGCCCGGCAGCCGCCAGCGCGGCGACCTGATGGCGCCAGGAATAGGAGAACTCGGGAAAGCCATGGCAGAGCACGACGGGAACGCCCTGGCGCGGACCGGCCTCGTAATAGGCCATCCGTATGCCATTGATCGTCGCGAACGACGGCTGCGGCATCGGCGGGGCGAGCGGTCGCGCCTCAGTGCGGCTCATAGCGTCTCCTGCTGATTTCCTGCCCTATATGATTGCCGATCACCTTGGGCCTGCGTTCAACCAGCCGCAAGCCGGATAAGGTGTTCACCTAACGTCAAACGGGAGTAGAAGCTGCGCATGAACGCTCTAGCTCCGCCCGCCGTCACGCCGTGGAAATTGATCCTGCTGCTGGGCGCCTTGACCGCGTTCGCGCCGATGTCGATCGACATGTACCTGTCGAGCCTGCCGGCGATCGGACGCGCTCTGAACGCAGGCGCCGATCAGACCCAGGCGACCCTGGCGGCCTTCTTCGCGGGCATGGCGATCGGACAAGTCGTTTACGGTCCCGCGTCCGACCGTCTTGGACGACGGGGTCCCATCCTGTTCGGCGTCGGTCTGTATGTCGTGGCGTCGATCGCCTGCGCCCTGGCGCCGACCATTGAGGCCTTGATCGCCGCCCGTTTCGTTCAAGCTCTCGGCGGCTGCGCCGGCGCCGTGGTGGCGCGGGCCGTGGTGCGCGACAAATTTGGCCATGCCGACACCGCTCGCGTTTTGTCGCTGATGACCCTGATCATGGGGCTGGCGCCGGTTCTGGCGCCGCAGTTCGGCGGGCTGATCCAGTTGATTGCCGGCTGGCGTGGTGTCTTCTGGACACTGGCGGTGTTTGGTCTCGCCATCGGTCTCTGGGTGGCGCTGGGACTCGGCGAGTCCCGATCCGCAGAGACCGAGGCCCAGGCGCGGTCGGAGAACCCTTTGAAGGCGTTCGCAGCCTTGCTGGGCATGCGACGTCTGGTCGGATACGGAATGGCCGGCATGCTGAACAGCGCGGTGCTGTTCAGCTACATCGCCGGGGCGCCGGACCTGATCATGAGCACCTATGGCCACTCGCCGCTGGTGTTCAACATCATCTTCGCGCTCAACGCGGTTGGCATTATCGGCGCTGGCCAGGTGAACCGTCTGCTGCTGCGTCGAACCACCCCGGATCGGGTGCTGATGCGGGCCAGCGTGGCGTCCATTGTCTGCGCCCTGTTGCTGGCGGTCGCGGCTTGGTCAGGTCTGGGCGAGCAGTGGACCGTCCTGCCGCTGCTGTTCCTGGCCTTGTCGACCTACGGCTTGATGGCCGGCAACACCATGGCCGGGGCGCTCAGTGTCGATCCGAGGCGAGCGGGCTCGACCTCGGCCCTGATGGGCTCGGCGTCCTTCGCCTTTGGCGCCTTGGCGTCGTGGGTCGGGAGCTTGCTTCACGATGGCACAGCGCGCCCCATGGCGAGCGTCATGGTCATCTGTCTTGTCGGCTCGTCCCTCGCCATCTTCCTGCTCGCCTTGCCCGAGGGCGGCGCGAAAGCCGAAGCCTAGGCTCTATTCTCAGGCGCGTGACGGGCGCCGAAACCGGCGTCCCCTTTCGGCTGTCACGCTTGCGGCGGCAGGGTAAAAGCTCGCCAGGCCAAAAGCGCCCAGCCCGCCATGAAGGCCAAGCCGCCCAACGGCGTCACCGCGCCAAGCACGCGCGGACCGCCCAGAGCCATCGCGTAGAGCGAACCGGAGAACAGCAGCGTTCCGACCAGGAACAGGCCGGCGACCAGACCCATGCCGCGCGCGCCGGCCCTGTGCAGGGCGAATGCGCCGAACACCGCCAGAGCGTGGGTCATCTGATAGAGCGAGCCAGTGTCCAGCCATTCGGCCGGCTTGGGCGCCTCCACGCCATGCGCCGCAAAGGCTCCCAGTGCGACGGCGCACAGGCCGCTCAGCGCCGCCAGGCCCGTCCAAATCCGGGGTGTCCAGGTCTTGGGTGTCCAGGCGGCCATCGGCTTACGCTCCGTCACTGTTGCAATCGTCTGGCGCGACCTTAACGTTGTTCACCTGCCCGTAAAGCCACCCCGTCAGAGGGCCGGCGCGGGCAGTCGGGAGGACGGCATGGCGCTCACCTGGGGCGACGATTATCCGATCCATCAGACGCCGGAGCCGGTCGCCTATGCCGGTACGGATCGGAACTTCTACGACCGCTATTTCTTCAACGGCTACGCGCTTGACGGCGATGGCAGCGATCTGTTCTTCGCCGCCGCGTTCGGCGTCTATCCGCATCTGAACATCGCCGACGCCGCCTTTTGCGTGATGAAGGACGGCAAGCAGGTCAATCTGCACGCCAGCCGATGGCTGCGCATGGAGCGGATGGACCTGACCGTCGGGCCGATCCGCATCGATGTGCTGGCGCCGCTTCAACGCCTCAAGCTCACGGTCGAGGCGCCCGAGCACGCCATCCGCGCCGAGATCGTCTTCGAAGGCCGGGCCTTTCCCGTCGAAGAGCCGCGCTTCATCCGCCGCAGTGGCCCGCGCACAGTCCTGGACTATACCCGCCTGACCCAGAACGGCCGTTACAGCGGCTGGATCGAGGTCGATGGCGTCCGCTCAGCCGTCGATGGCTATGTCGGTACCCGCGACCGGTCGTGGGGCGTGCGGCCCGTCGGGGCGCGCGATCCGCAGGATATGGCTCCGCCGACCATGCCCCAGTTCTTCTGGCTATGGTCGCCGTGCAGCTTCGAGGACGGGAGCCTGTTTTTCCACACTAACGACGACGAACTTGGCCGACCCTGGAATCGCCGCGCCGTCTGGCTCGATGACGGGGCTCGCGAAGACGGGAAGGGCGAGTTCGAGCAAGCGACCTGGGCCATCGACTGGCGGCCCGGCTCTCGTCATGCCTCGGCGGCGAGGCTCGACCTCGGCGCCGATGGCAAAGTGGTGATCGAGCCGCAGGCCGAGTTCTTCATGCTGGGCTTGGGCTATAGCCACCCCGCATGGGGTCATGGGCTCAATCACGGCGAGCTGGCCGTGGAGCGCGAAGATTTCGCCGCCGCCGATCTCGACCGACGCCTGCCGCATCACATGCACGTCCAGGCGCTCAGCCGGGTCGTCTTCACCGACGCTCGGGGGCGCAGTCGCGTCGGGCGCGGGGTGTTCGAACAACTGGCGCTGGGGCCACACGGGCCATCGGGCTTCAAGTCTATCCTGGATGTCGCTCCATGACGCTGGCGGAGCAGCTTGAAACCTATCTGACCCGTCACTTCGCATCACCGACCAAGGTGCTGGACCTTTCGCGCATTCCCGGCGGGGCCAGCCGGGAGACCTACCGCTTTGATGCAGCGGTCGATGGCGAAGTGCGGCCGCTGATCTTGCGCCGCGATCCCCCCGCCAGCCTGATCGAGACGGATCGCAGGCTGGAATACCTGGCCATCCAGTCTTTCCACGGCCGCGCGCCCGTGCCTGAACCGGTCGTGCTGGAGGCGCAAGGCGCGGAGCTGGAACGGCCGTTCTTCATCATGAGCCGCGTCGATGGCGGCGCGGCGGCCTCGCCCTTCACCGTCCAGCCGTACGGCCCGCATGCCCAGGCCATCGGCGAGACCTTTTTCGCTGCCCTGGGCGCCATCGCGGCGACCGATCCGGCTGGCCTGCCGTTGGCCAAGGCAGCGGTAACGCCCGACCCCGGCGACTGTTGGCGCGTTGCGCTGGACCACTGGGCCGGCGTGATCGAGGCCGACGAGCAGCATCCACAACCCATCGTGCGCGCCGCCATCCGCCGCCTGCGCCGCGCCCCGCCGCCGCCGGCCGCTGTTGTGCGGGTGGTGCACGGCGACTATCGCACCGGCAATTTCCTGCATGACGGCCAGGGGACGATTCTGGCGATCCTCGACTGGGAAATGGCGCATCTGGGCGACCCGCTGGAGGACGTGGCCTGGGCGATAGATCCGCTCTGGGGTCACTATGACGATACACGCGTGGCCGGGATGATTCCGAAAAACGAAGCCCTGGCGATCTGGAGCAGGGTCAGCGGCTTGCCGGTCGACCCCAAGGCCCTGGCATGGTGGCGGCTGTTCAGCGCGGTCAAGGGTCAGGCGATCTGGACCTCGGCGGCGCGGGAGTATCGCGACGGCGGCTTCAAGGATCCGGTCCTGGCCTTTTCCGGCTGGTACACCGCCAGGCGACACGATCAGATCCTGGCCGACGGCCTCATGCGTCTGGAGGGCCTGTCATGACCCCAAGCCTGCCCGATATCCTCGTCGGCAATTTCCTGTGTCTGGCCGATCCGCCCCCGCCGGAATCAGCGGGCGAGTTCATGGCCGGCAGGGTGGGGGCCACAGCCCTGCTGTCGCTGCTGGCGGCCCAGGAGGCCGAGCGCGGGTTGACGGCGCGGGTCTGGGAGAATGACGCGATCCGCGTGCTGTTGTCGGAAGCCGCACCCGTCCATGGCGAGGTCTTCGCTGCGGCTGCCACCGCAGGCTCCGTCGACGATTTTACATTGGCCGGGCTGGATCGCGCCAACGCCGCCTTGCGCCGGGCGCTGATCGCGTTGCACGAAGCTGTCGAGGCTGCGGGCGACACCGAGCGCGACCATGCGATCCTGCGCCTCTACCGCGACATGGCTCACGCCCGACGGCTGGTGATGCCGCCGTTGCCGGGGCGCTAACCTACTTTTTGTGCTTCATGTGATCGGCCAGTTCCTCTGGACCGATGTCAATGAAGGCTGGCGCCGAGGCATTGTAGGCGTCGGTCTTGCCCAGATCCATGACCACGCTGCGGTGGCCTTCCCAGATCATGTGGGCGGAGACGTAGAGCACGATGGCCAGGCCGACGAAGCCGATCCAGCGATGCTTGTGCAGCAGGTTGGCGATGGCCGAGGCGGCGACGCCCATCAGGATGATCGACAGCAGCAGGCCGAAGACCAGGATGCCGGGGTGTTCGCGGGCGGCGCCGGCCACGGCCAGAACGTTGTCGAGCGACATGGAGACGTCGGCGATCAGCACCTGGATGAAGGCCTGCTTGAAGGTCTTGACCGGTCGGGCGCGTGGTTCGGTCGTCGGATCGCCGTCGATCGAGGCGACAGCGTCGGCCTGATCGTGAGTGGCCTGCTCGCGCATCTCGCGCCACATCTTCCAGCAGACCCAGAGCAGAAGCACGCCGCCAGCCAGCAGCAGGCCGATGACGCCCAGCAGCCAGGTGGTGATCAGGGCAAAGCCGATCCGCAGGACCACGGCCGCGCCCAAGCCATACATAATGACCTTGCGGCGTTCCTTGGCCGGCAAACCGCCGGCCGCGAGGCCGACGGCGACGGCGTTGTCGCCGGCCAGAACAAGGTCGATCATCAGGACTTGCAGGAAGGCGAACATCGGGCCTTCGAGCCCGCCCGCCTGGGCGATCAGAGCGTCAAACATGACTCCTCATGCGGCAGGGCGGGCGGTGTTGCAAGCACGACCTAGTGGTGGGCGTGCTCGAGTTCCTTGCCGTGCTTGGCGTCGTGGCCATGGCCCTCGTGCGCGTGATTGTCGTGGGCATGGGCGTCATGGCCGTGGTCGGCGGCATGGTCGTCATGACCGTGCGCGTCGTGACCTTGATCGTCATGGGCATGCTCGCCGTGGGCCGGCGCATGCGACGCGGCGACCATCGGGTTCACATAGGCGACATGCTCGGCCGGCGCATGCGGATCGGGATGGGCGTCGGCGTGCAGATCATGCCCATGACCATCATGTGCGTGATCGCCATGAGCCTGCGCCTCATGACCATTGTCGGCGTGGCCATGATCGTCGGCATGAGCATGATCGTCATGACCATGGCTCAACGCGGTGGCGGCGACAGCTCCGCCAGCGGCGGCGACCATCGGATTGACGTAGGAGACGTGCGCGGTCTTCGGCGCATCGTCGCCCAGTTCCATCTCGTTGCGACCATAGTCGGTGAGGGTGCGGAACTTGCGACGGCGCTCGGCCTGGGCGCGACCGGCCGCGGCGTTGCGCGAGATGATCGCCAGAATGAGGACGGCCAGCAGCACCAGGGCGCCGCCCAGAACCGATTTCATCGGCGTCTGACCCAGGCCCGGCAGCACGACCTGACCATCGAGACCTGGCATGTTCAGCTTGGACAGCAGGCCGTTGGTCTTCTTCTTGGCTTCTTCCTTCAGCGGCGCAACGCGCTTGACGATCTCGCCCAGCGAGAAGGACTGCGCGGGCTTGACGCCGTTCAGGTCGATGCCGAAGTCCGACTTCAGCTGGCCCTTGGCCTCTTCGCCGGGCTTGACCTGCCAAGCGAAGGTGGTGGGCTCGCCCGGCTTGACCACGGCGGTCTGTTTGCCGTTCGGCGTGACCTCATAACCTTCGCCTTCGAGCTTGGCGTAGGCGCTGGTCTTCTTGGCGGCCTTGGTGAGGCCCAGCTTGGCGGCCTCGGCCTTGATCATGTCGCCCAAAGTGGCTGGCAGGGACAGAGTGACCTGTCCGGCCTCGCCTTTGCCCAGGCTGTCTCCAGCAGCCAGGACGGCGCCCTTGGTGGCCGCGGGCGCGATAGCAGCTTGAAGCTGGTCGAGCTTGGTCGGCGGCTTGAGCGCCACGACGGTCGCAATAGCGGGCGTCGGAGCCTTGGCCAGCGGCGCGACGGGCTTGACCGGCGTGATGGGCTTCAGGACGGGAGGGGCGATGACCGCCGCGGGTTTGACAGCAGCGACGGCAACGGGCTTGGCAACCGGCGCGGTCGCGACGACGGCGCGGCGTGCGGGCGCGGAAGACGCACGCGGCGCATAGCGAGCCGCGCGACGCTCCTTGGGATTGGGAATCGGCCGCATGGCCGTCACCAGGGTTCCGTCCGGCCGACGCCAGGTTTTCAGGCCCTTGGCCGCAGGAGAGGGTCCGGCAGTCACCGCGACGGGCGAGGTGGCCGCAGTCGGCGCGCCCAGCAGCCCATCGGGCGCCGAGCCAGCGTCCGGCGCCGGCGGCGCGCCCATCAGATCCGGCGAGGTCCCGGCGCTGGCGTCGTTCATGGCGTAGGGCGGTGTGGTGTCCACATCCCCCGCGCCGCAACCGGCAAGCACCAAGACGCTCAGCGCCGAAGCGCTCAGAGCCGCCAAACGCGTATGACGTCCAAACATCGGGTCCCCCGATCCCATGCCAGTTTTCCCGACGAGCAGCGCTCGCGGAACACTAGTCCGTGAGAGAAGCATGAGCGTGCGACGAAATCAAAACGGTTAAAGAAGATTCACGAACCGATTTCATCCTCTGCGGGAAACTCGTGACGCCTCATAGAGCGCTATTGCTGCCGCAGCAGACACATTCAGGCTCTCAAAGCCGCCGGGCATGGCAATTTTTCCCATTGCATCACAATGCTCTGCCACCAATCGGCGCACGCCTTCACCCTCCGAACCCAGAACAAGTACGGTCGGCGTGCCGTCGAGCACATTTTCGAGTGTTTCTTCAGCCTCGCCGGCGAGGCCAACGGCGCGCCAACCCATGTCGGCCAGTTCCTCCAGCGCGCGTGACAGATTGACGACACGGACATAGGGCACCTTGTCCACTGCGCCGACCGCCGTCTTGGCCAGAACGCCGGTCAGCGCCGGCGCGTGACGATCCTGCAGAATGGCGGCTCGGACCCCGAAGGCGGCGGCCGACCGGAAGATCGCGCCGATGTTCTGGGGATCGGTGATCTGGTCGAGCATGACGATCACGCCTTGGGCCGGCGCGCCGATCTCGGCGATCGACAGCGGTTCGGGCTCGTCGATCTTGAGGGCGATGCCCTGATGCACGGCGCCCTGGGGCAGCTGGCGGGCGATATCCTTGCCTTCCATGATCTGCACGCAAGGCAGCTTGGCGATATCTGGCGCGAGTCGCTTGGCCCTGTCGGCGGTCACCAGAAGGCGCTTCGGAGCGGGTCTGGCGGGGTTGCTCAAGGCCGCCTCAACGGCGTGGGTCCCCCAAATCCAGTCCTTCGCGTCATCGCCCCCCTTGGAAAAGCTCTGCTTATTCCGAGGCTTGTGACTAAAGTCACGTCCTGGTGCAGAAGGCTTCCGGCGGTCGTTGCGTTCGGAATGAGAGGACACTATAAGACGCGCTCCGATTTGGGGCCCTGAGGGTTTCCGCGAGCCAGGACGGCGCTGCTTTAGCACCGTCCGACAGTGTTCAAGGAAGTCTTTGTTCCTTTTTCATGACGAGCGGTTCGCCGGGCGTTGCGGGAAGGGAAGGGTCGCACTGAGGTCGCTCAACGCGCGCTGGGGGAATGTCCCGAGTGGCAAAGGGGGGGGACTGTAAATCCCCTGGCGTACGCCTTCGCAGGTTCGAGTCCTGCTTCCCCCACCACGCGCGTTGACCTCCTCTGGGCGATCAAGACAGGACGCCAAAGCCAGAGACCGGGAGCCGACCGCGACCCCGCTAGCCCGATGGGGTATATTGGGCGGGTATAGCACAGTGGTAGTGCAGCAGCCTTCCAAGCTGAGGATGCGGGTTCGATTCCCGCTACCCGCTCCAGCTCCCCCTATATAATGACCCATAATCATAGCCGCCGGCGCGCAAGGTAGAGACCATGGCCAAGGAAAAGTTCGAACGTAACAAGCCGCACTGCAACATCGGCACCATTGGTCACGTTGACCATGGCAAGACGACGCTGACGGCCGCGATCACCATTACGCTGTCCAAGATTGG